>DATEGR010000378.1:0-3270 GCA_035279985.1 Verrucomicrobiia bacterium | reverse complement strand
CGTGTTCCGTGTGGGCCGTCTCCAGTTCCTTGACCTTTTGGGTCAACGCATCCAGCAGGTCACCCTGCCGCTGCACCTGCTGTTGCAGGGTGGCGTTCTGCTCGCGCAACGACCGTATTTGTTCTTCCCAATTCGTTTCGGATGCGCGCAATGGCAGAGCACCGGCCATAAAAGCCAGCGCCAGGCTGCTGAGCAAACCATCGGTCGCGCTCCGGCAAATCATGCTCCCGGACGAGCAATCGTTGTGCCTTTGTCCGCGCCAAAGTCCGTGATTTGAGAGGGCTGCACGGTGTTTGCAACCCGTTTATTTACAGAAAGAAAGACGCCGCTGTAAGCGAATCTGTTTTCGCACCTCCGGTTCTGTGTTATTATGCGACGGTACCGAGCATTGAAGGCGTTAATTGAGACAAGAAACACGCGGCCCGAACGGGTCTTCCTCGTGGGAGCCGAATTCAAATCGCGCCACGACGCGGACACGCGCGATTCACTGGCCGAACTGGGTGAACTGGCCGCCACCGCCGGCGGCGAAGTCGTCGGTGACGGCCGGCAAAAACTGGACGCGCCCGCCCCCGCCACCTTCATCGGCAAGGGCAAGGCGGAGGAATTCGCCGCGTTCTGCCGGCGCCACGACGTGGACACGGTCATCTTCGATGACGAACTGTCGCCCGCCCAAAGCCGCACACTGGAAAAGATCTTCAACTGCAAGATTCTCGACCGCACGTCGCTGATTCTCGATATTTTCGCGCAACGCGCCCGGACGCGGGAAGGCAAGCTGCAAATCGAGCTGGCGCAGCTCCAGCATCTGCTCCCGCGGCTGACGCGGTTCTGGGGCCACTTGTCGCGGCAGGCGGGCGGCATCGGGATGCGCGGCGGTGAAGGCGAGTCGCAGCTCGAAGCCGACCGCCGCAAGGTGCAGGAGCGCATTGACAAAATCAGCCGCGACCTCGAACTCGTCCGCCGCCAGCGCGCGACGCAGCGGGCCGGCCGCCAGCGCAGCCACTGGCCGCTGGCCTCCATCGTCGGTTACACCAATGCCGGCAAATCCACCCTGCTGAACGCGCTCACCGGCGCGGATGTTTTGGTAAAAGACATCCTGTTCGCCACGCTCGACCCGACCACGCGCCGGCTGCGGCTGCCGACGAACCAGAATGTTTTGCTGACCGACACAGTCGGTTTCATCCGCAAACTGCCGCACGGTCTGGTCGAGGCGTTCAAGGCCACGCTGGAAGAGGTCGTGCAGGCGGATTTGCTGTTGCACGTCGTGGACCTCAGCCATCCGCAGGCCGAGGAACAAATTCAAGCCGTGAACGCCGTACTGGCGGAAATCGGCGCCGGTGAAAAGCCGACCATCATGGTTCTCAACAAAATGGACCAGCTTGGGTGGGGCGAGGCCGCTGACGAGCCGGCTCGCGAGGACGCTCGCCCCACCAAAATTTCAAATTTCGGCGTGTTAAAGCGGTTGCAGGAAAAGCATCCGCAGGCGGTGGCCATTTCGGCGGCAACGGGCGAAGGGATTGCGACTTTGCTCGCGGAGATCGGGACGCAATTGCGGCCCAAACGCGAATTTCTCGAGTTGCGCGTGCCCCACGAACAGGCGGCGGTGATTGCCCGCTTGCACGCGGTCGGCCAGATCATCTCGCGCAGTTATCGCGGCCCGGCGGCCCGGTTCAAGGCGCGCATCCCGCCGCGTCATCACGACGAATTCGCGCCCTACATTGTGCGCGACGGGCAGATCGCGTCGTAGAAGAATCCGGCATCTGCGGCTTGCTCTGCGGCGGCGGCTGGCAATATATTGCCGGTGCCATCCGGTATATGTTGGACAGCGGCCGCCAGTCAATCAACGTCAGCAACGTCCTCTCCGTCATCATGGGGGGCGGTCAAGGCACGCGGCTGTTCCCGCTCACCAAGGAGCGCGCGAAACCCGCCGTGCCGCTGGCCGGTAAATACCGGCTGGTGGACGTCCCGATTTCCAACTGCATCAACTCCGGGTTCCGGCGCATCTACATTCTGACACAATTCAATTCCACCTCGCTGCACAGCCACATTTCCGGGACATATAAATTCGACTTTTTTTCAAGCGGTTTCGTGGAAATCCTCGCCGCGCATCCGACGTTCACCAACACCTCGTGGTATCAGGGCACCGCCGACGCCGTCCGCAAAAATTTGATTCACTTTCTCAATCACGATTTCGATTACCTCCTGATTCTGAGCGGCGATCAGTTGTACCGGATGGACTTTCGCCGGGTCGTGGACCAGCACGCCAAAACCGGCGCGGACATCACCGTGGCCACGATTCCGGTCGCCCGCAACGACGCGCAGTCGCTCGGCATCATGCAAATCGGCGAAGACCGCCGCATCACGCGGTTCGTGGAAAAACCGAGCGACCCGGCGGTGCTGGACACCCTCCGGTTGCCGCCCGAATGGTATCCCAAGCTCGGCATCGAAGGGGAACGCGAGCTGTTTCTCGCCTCGATGGGCATCTACATTTTCAACCGCCAGCTCGTCCGCGAATTGCTGGACAATCCCCTGCCCGACTTCGGCAAACACATCATTCCGCACGCCATCAACACCCGCCGGGTCTTCTCCTATATCTTTCAGGGTTACTGGGAGGACATCGGGACCATCCGCTCGTTTTTCGAGGCCAACCTCGACCTGGTCTCCGAACTGCCGCGCTTTAATTTTTTCGACATGAGCGCGCCGATTTACAGCCGGCCGCGTTACCTGCCCGGCTCCAAAATCAACGGCGCGCAGATTGATCATGCGGTGATCTCCGACGGTTGCATCATCAACCAGGCGCGCATCACCAGCAGCATCGTCGGCCTGCGCACCGTCGTCGGCAGCGGAACGGACTTGAACCGCGTCGTCATCCTCGGCAGCGACTTCTACGAATCCCAGGAATCCGTGCTCATGCACGAGTGCGAAGGCAAACCGCGCATCGGCATCGGCGCCAACTGCAAGATCGAGAACGCCATCATTGATAAGAACGCGCGCATCGGGAACAACGTGACCATCTCGCCCGCCGGCAAGGCCGACAAATTGGACCACGACCTGTACTACATTCGCGACGGCATCGTCATCATCCCCAAAAACGCCGTCATCCCGCACGGAACAGTGATTTAAGATTTGCGATTTTCGATTGATGATTGACGCGCGGGTGAATTCCAGCCTGCGGCAAGGGATAAACGCGGGTTTTCTTGACACGAATTTCACGAACTGACGCGAAATTCAAGCCCGTCAGGGCTGACATCGTTGTAATAAACCAAAATGTAA
>DATEGR010000377.1:0-3484 GCA_035279985.1 Verrucomicrobiia bacterium | reverse complement strand
GTGGCAGGTGCGCAGCCGGATCCGCGCCGCATTGCTCAATTTTTATTCCGCCCGCGAAACCGCGGCGCTGCTCAGTCAACAGGATTCGGCGCAAAGCAACGTCGTTCGTTTGCTCGAAGGCCAGTTCACCGCCGGTGCGGTGTCGAGCTATGAAGTTGCCCAGGCCCGCACCGCTTGGGCCACCACGCAACTGGCGCGACAGGACGCCGTCGGCAAGGCCAATCAGGCGCGGGTCGAACTGGCGCATGTGGTCGGAGTGCCGACGCGCTCGCTGGACGGTGTGAAATTTTCCTTCGCAGCGCTGAACCGGTTTCCGCGGGACTTGACCCGGCCGGAGGTGCGGCGGCAGGCGCTGTTGAACCGCGCCGATGTGCGCGGCGCCCTGGCTGAATACGCGGCCAGCCAGTCGGCGCTCCAACTCGAAATCGCGAATCAATATCCCGACCTCCACCTCGGTCCGGGTTATGGCTGGAATACCGGCAGCGCCAACGACAATGAATGGGAACTGGGACTGACCTTGACGCTGCCGGTGCTGAACCACAATCAGGGGCCGGTGGCCGAGGCGAAAGCGAAACGCGCCCAGGCCGCTGCGCACTTTCTGACCGTTCAGGCCGATGCCGTTGCCGAAATTGACGGTGCGCTGGCTGGCTACCGGGCGGCCCTGCAACAGGTCGCCACCGCCAGGACGCTGTTGGACAATGTGCAGAAACAATTGGATTCCGTCCGCGCCCAGGCGCAGGCGGGTGAAGTGGACCCGCTGGCCGTGGCAAACGCGCAAGTCGAATATGCCACCGGCGCGCAAAACCGGCTCAACGCGCTGGTCCAGGCTCAACAGGCGTTGGGCCGGTTGGAGGACGCTGTTCAGAGTGCGCTGACCTTGCCACCGGCGGCGGTCGAAGCAGGCGAGAATGATTTTTCTCAAGGTTCAAAATGAAACGGAAACAAATTGTCATCGGCCTCGTCATCGCGTTGTGCGCCGGAGCGGGTATCTATGCGCTCGTCAAGTCGCACGGCGCAACTTCCGCAGCAGGGGATGAAGGGGAAACCACACCCAGTGTCGTCAGCGTCCAAACCGGCACGCTCAAACGGATGACACTGCACAAATTCGTCAGCGGCTACGGCACAGTGGAAGGTGCGCCCGCAACCGCGGTCCAGCCGGCGGCCGGCGCGCAACTGGCCGCGCCCGGCGCCGGAGTCGTGGCCAGGGTGGACGCGGTCGAGGGCCAGCAGGTCCAGAAAGGCGACGTGCTGGTGGAATTGAATTCCACCACGACGACGTTTGCTTACGCCAGGGCCGAAGCCGAGCGGCAGAAGAAATTATTCGACCAGCAAAACACGTCGCTGAAAAATTTGCAGGATGCCGAGGCGCAACTGGCGGCGGTGGAAGTCGTTGCGCCGTTGTCCGGAACCGTCACGCGGCTCAACGTCAAACCCGGCATGGCGGTGGACGTGAGCACGGTCGTGGCGGAGGTGATTGACTTGACCCGGCTCGCGGTGAGCGCCGGTATCCCGGCATCGGAAGCGGGCGATTTAAAGACCGGCGAGACGGTTCAACTGCTGACCGACCCGCCAGTGATGGCGACCGTTTCCTTCGTCAGCCCGGCGGTGGATCCGAGCAACGGCACGATCTTGACGCGGGCGCTGCTGCCGACAGACAGTGGCTTGCGGCCTGGCCAGTTTGTTCAATTTAAAATCGTCACGGCGGTCCACACCAATTGCCTCGCGGCGCCGGCGGCGGGCGTGGTGACGGACGAAAGTGGCCGGAATGTCATCGCGCTGGTCGAAGGCGATGCCGCGGTGCAAACGCCGGTACAAACCGGTTTCCGCGAAAACGGCCGGGTGGAGATTGCCGGCGCGGGACTCAAGGAAGGCGATGCCATCGTGACGATCGGCGCCTACGGCCTGCCGGACAAGACCAAAATCAACGTGGTGAATCCAAATGGTGATGAACAGAAATGACTAATTCCTGAATCCGAATGACGAAAGAATTCCCAATGACGAATGTCGAATGGAACTGTTGTTGCTCGAATCGCTGTTCGTTATTCGGGCTTCATCATTCTTTTGTCATTATGGTTTCGTCATTAGCCATTCCCAAAGTCCGGCTGATTAATTTCCAATGACCTCCATCACTTCCTCCCGCCTGGGCCGGTTCGCCACGCGGCATGCCATCTCCATCACGTTCATCGCGGTGGCATTGTGCCTGGCCGGGATTTTTTCGGCGCTGCACACGCCGTCATCGGTGTTTCCCCGGACCGATTTTCCGCGCGTCGTCATTCTCGTGGACAACGGCATCATGCCCGCCGACGAAATGATGGCCACCATTACAAGGCCGATCGAGGAAGCGATGAAGGACGTGCCGGGGGTGACTTCCGTGCGTTCCGCCACCGCGCGCGGTTCCGCCCAGATCAATATTTTCTTCAATTGGAACGTGGACATGGTGCAATCGGAGTTGTATGTGCTGGGCCGCCTGTCGCAAATCCGCAGTGATTTGCCGGCGACCGCCAGCACCGAGGTCGAGCGGTTGACCTTCTCCGCGTTTCCCATCATCGGCATCAGCCTCACCAGTTCCAACCGCGACCTGATGTCGCTATGGGAAACTGCGAATTACAAATTGAAGCCACTCTTCCTGCAAATTCCCGGTGTGGCCAGGGTGGAATTGACCGGCGGACAGGTGCCGGAATTTCACGTCATCGTGGACCCGCTGAAATTGCAGGCCGCGCATCTCGGCCTGGCGGAGGTGAGCGACGCGCTGGCCAAAAACAACCTCATCGCGCCCGCCGGTATGATCGAGGAAAATTACCACCTTTACCTGACGACGGTGGACGGGCGCGTCCATTCGCCGGACGATATCGGGAACCTGGTCATCGCGGTCAATGGCGGCCATCCCATCCAAGTCAGGGACGTGGCGCGCGTCGAGCGCGGACCGCAACCGGCCTATACCGTCGTCACCGCGCAGGGCCGCAACGCGGTGCTGTTAAATGTCCACAGCCAGCCCGACGGCAGCACGCTGGACATTGCTGCCGCGCTCAAAGCGCAACTGCAAAAATTGAAGACCGAGCTGCCGCCGGACATGCACCTCGCGTTTTTCTACGACCAGTCGCTGTTTGTAAGCGATTCGGTGAGCAGCGTCTGGGGTGCCATCATTTTCGGCCTTATCCTGTCGGTGCTGATTCTTTATTTTTTCCTGAAAAACTGGGGTAGTGTTTGGACCGCCATCGTCACCATTCCGATTTCCGTGCTGATTACGTTCGTGGCCATGAAACTGGCCGGCATGAGCTTCAACATGATGACACTCGGTGGCATCGCGGCAGCCATCGGGCTGATTATTGACAACGCCATCGTCGTGGTGGAGGCGATGTGCCATCGGATTGCGGCGGGCCGGCCGCGGCTGGACGGTATCCAGGAAGCCATCGGCGAAATCTTCTACGCGCTCATCGGCTCGACGCTGACGCCGGTCGTGGTGTTTCTGCCGCTGGCGTTTCTG
>DATEGR010000376.1:0-2087 GCA_035279985.1 Verrucomicrobiia bacterium | reverse complement strand
CGGTCCGGCGCCACCGGGAAGGACTGCCGCCTCGGGCAAGTTGTATGGACCGTCACGCACTTGGTACCAAAACGTCACTTGCCAAAGTAAACCGCAGGATTAAATTGGCCGGGTAGTTCAAGTTTAAGCGGCGGACGTTGGATACAAGTCGTGTTTGTAATTTGTATGTTGTTCAACGCCCGCTGCGCTTTCTCCCCGATTCTCGACAGCATTGCGTCCAGCCATTAAACTTCTGGCACATGACCCGCACCGAGAAACTGCTTGCCGAGCTTGTCGCCCTGCCCAGCGTCAATCCCGCTTTTCTCCCGCCACGACATCCCAACGCCGGAGAAAAACGCGTTGCGGATTTTCTGGCGTCGGTCGCCGCGCAGGCCGGACTCGAAGTCGAATTTCAACAGGTGCGCCCCGGACGGTCCAACCTGATGGTGCGCCTGCGGCCACGGGGCAAAGCCCGCCAGACCGTCCTGCTCGCGCCACACCTCGACACGGTCAACGCCGGGGATTCGCAATTTGTGCCACGGCGGAAGCACGGTCGCCTCTGTGGCCGCGGCGCGTGCGATGCGAAAGGCTCGGTCGCCGCGATGTTCGCCGCGCTTTGCGAACTGGCGGAATCGAAATCGCGCCCGCAGGAAACCGAGGTTGTTTTTGCCGGATTGGTGGACGAGGAACACGCGCAGGCCGGTTCCCGCGCGCTGGTCCAAAGCCGGTTCAAGGCTGATTTGGCCATCGTCGGCGAACCGACGCGCCTGCAAGTCGTCACCGCGCACAAAGGCATTTTGTGGCTGGAAGTCGGGACGCGCGGCAAGGCCGCGCATGGCGCAATGCCGCAATTCGGCAAAAGTGCCATTCGCGAAATGGCGCGCATCGTGGAGACGCTGGAGACGGATTACGCCGCACGGTTGCGAAAGCGCCGTCATCCGTTGCTCGGTGCGGCGACGGTGAACGTCGGCACCGTCTGCGGCGGCACGCAGCCGAACATCGTTCCTGACCGTTGCGCCATCACAGTTGACCGGCGCACTTTGCCTGGCGAAACGGACACCGGCGTGCGCCGCGAAATGACCGCGTTCCTCAATTCCAAAAAATTGCGCGCCGAAATTTCCAGCATCAAGCTGGCGACGGCGCGGCCATTGGAAACCGATCCGAAGCTGCCGCTGGTCCGTCAATTTTTACGGAGCATCGGCCAGCCGCGCCCGAGGGGTGTTGATTTCTTCTGCGATGCGGCGGTGTTGTCGGCGGGCGGAATACCCAGCGTCGTCTTTGGCCCCGGTGACATTGCGCAGGCGCATACGACCGACGAATGGATTTCGCTGGCGTCGCTGCAGCGCGGCAAAAATTCATTATTGCGATTTCTAAATTCGCTTCCTTGAACTTGCGGCTTTTCGTATCGTCCAACGTCCATGCCCGCAGAAACAACCGAATCCGCGTCCGTGGCCGCCGGGACCAAACCGCACGCCGCCTTTTTCCGGCAGAGCAGCTGGCTGATGATGGCGACGATGGTGGCCGGCGCGTTAATGTGGGGAGTCCATTTCCTTTCCAAGAAAATTCCTCCCGCCGAATACGGTGTGTTGATTACGTTGTTTTCCGTGGTGAACATCGTCCCCACGATTCCTTTTCAGATGGTTTTTGCGCAGCAGACGGCCCAGGCGCTGGCAACCGGAGGCGAACGCCGTTTGCGGGGCACCATCCGTGCGGCCTGGCTGGGCACGGTATTGTTCTGGCTGGTGGCGGCGGCGGTGACGCTGTGTTTCCAACGACACATCGTGGCCAACTGGTATTTGTCCAACCCCGTCGCACTCTGGTTGCTGTTGCTGGTCATTTTGTTTTCGTTGTTGATGTGGTTGTTTGCCGGAGTCATGCAAGGACAGCAAAATTTTTTATGGCTGGGCTGGGCTAACATCTTTAACGGCGTCTTCCGCCTGGCATCGGCGGTGGGCATCGTGTTGGTTTTGTCCGGCCGGGCGACCGGTATTATGACGGGCGTGCTCATCGGCCTGGTGACAGCAACGGCGGTGGGCATCTGGCAGACCCGGTCGTTGTGGCGCGGCCCGGCCGAAGCCTTCGACGGGCGCGGTTTTTTGCGGCAGGTC
>DATEGR010000375.1:0-2103 GCA_035279985.1 Verrucomicrobiia bacterium | reverse complement strand
AATGGATCACCACCCGCACCGGCATCAAGGAACGGCGGGTGGCGGCGAAGAATGAATTCACGTCGGACATGGCGGTCAAAGCGGCGCAACGGGCGATGAAAATGGCCGGTGTCACCGCCGAGCAACTCGACCTCGTGGTCGTCGCCACCATCACGCCGGACATGCCGTTTCCGGCCACGGCGTGTCTGGTGCAGCAGAAGCTCGGCGCTCGGCGCGCGGCGGCCTTCGATCTGGAAGCGGCCTGCTCGGGCTTCATTTACGGTCTGGAAGTCGGGCAACAATTCATCATGTCGCGCACCTATGACACGGTGCTCGTGATCGGCGCGGAGAAACTTTCCTCCATTGTGAATTGGAAGGACCGCAACACGTGCGTCCTGTTCGGCGACGGTGCGGGGGCGGCGGTTCTGCAAAACCGCCCCAACGCCCATGGTTTGTTGACGGCGGTAATGGGCGCTGACGGCGGAAAGGCGAATTTGCTCTTTATGCCTGGTGGCGGCAGCCGTTGTCCAGCCACTTTGGAGACCGTGACCGGAAGACTTCACTACCTGCAAATGGAAGGGCGCGAGACGTTCAAGAGTGCCGTTCAGGCCATGTGCACGGCGGCCCAGGAGGCGTTGCGCCGCTGTGAGGTGGATATTTCCAAAATCAAATGCATCATCCCGCACCAGGCCAACCGCCGCATCATCGATGCCGTGGGCGAACGCCTCGGCGCGGCACCGCACCAACTGTTCGTTAATGTGAACCGCTACGGCAATACGTCGGCGGCCTCGGTGGCCATTGCCCTGGACGAAGCCGTCGCTTCGGGGAAAATCCATCGTGGCGATTTGATTTTGCTGATCGTTTTTGGCGCCGGCCTGACATGGGGAGCGGCGGTGATTGAGTGGTAAATACTAATCTGTTCAATCGTAGATGCTAATTTGACGTTTGTCGTTAGCGTGTTATTTTAGTCTGTTCTTATGAGTGCAAGAAAGCTTGAAAATGTTGGCTCTCTCCGGCAACAAATCACTGTCGAAGCGCGGCAAACCCGCCTTGAACTTTCCCCCGATTCGGTCGTTATCCACAAGAGCGGCGTTGAATTTCGCAGCCCGGTGCCGTTCAATTTGTGGACGGAAATGACGATTGCCCTGCAATCGCCCCGGGAGGAAAGCCCCATTCAGTGCAGCGGCGTGGTCATTGCCTGCTCGGGAAACAAACACGTCGGTTACCAGGTTTCACTCCTGTTTACCGGCATGTCCAAACAGGCGCAATCGCGGCTCAATTCCATGGCCTACTCTGAACTGGGCACGGGTTGAGTGCCAAATTTTCATAACCAGGGGCACTTTTTCATTAGCCTCCGTGATTGATGCGGAGGCTAAATTTTTTTATCCTGATTCGCATGAAAATTTTGCTGACGACGACTTCATTCCAGGATACCCCCGGCGCACACCACGATTTGCTTGCCCAGACCGGCTGGGAAATCATCCGCGCCCGCGGCCCGCTCAATGAAGCCGACACGCTGGCGCTGGTCGGCGACGCGGAAGGCTATATCTGCGGCGACGACGCCATCACGCGCAAGGTGCTGGAAAAGGCGCGCCCGAAACTCAAGGTCATCAGCAAGTACGGCATCGGCGTGGACAAGATTGATGTGAAATCCTGCACCGAATTCGGGATTCCCGTGCTCTTCACGCCCGGGGTCAACCATACTACCGTCGCGGAACACACCTTCCTGCTGCTGCTCGCGCTGGAAAAGAATTTCCTGTTCCACACCGATTCCACGCGCTCCGGCGGCTGGAAACGCAAAACCGGTCACGAACTTTTGGACAAGACCATCGGCATAGTCGGTTTGGGCCGTATCGGCAAGGAAGTCGCCATTCGCGCCAGGGCCTTTGGCATGAACCCGATCGGTTTTGACATTTATTGGGACGAAAAATTTGCGAAGGAACACGGCGTGAAACGCGCCACCACGCTCGACGAGATTTTTGCCGCCAGCGATTACATTTCGCTGCACACCAACCTCACGCCCGAGACACGCGGCATGATCAGTGCCAAATCCTTCGCCAAAATGAAGAAGGGCGTTTTGATTTTGAACTGCTCCCGCGGCGAGGTCGTGAACACCGACGACAT
>DATEGR010000374.1:0-3026 GCA_035279985.1 Verrucomicrobiia bacterium | reverse complement strand
GACCGCGTAGCAGAAAACAAATCGAATGCTTCAGGGTTTGGCCGTGGCAGGCGGGACGCCCATTTGCTGTTTGACCCGGTCAATTTGTTTTTGAATGGCAGCCGGATCCGGTGAAACCTGCCTGACGGATTCCAGATACTGGATGGCTTGCGTCCAGTGCTTTTCGCTTTCTTCCAGGAACGCAAGATTCATGGCGGTTTCCTCGAAGGCGAGCTGGTTGGCGGGATCTCTTCTGGCCGCCGCGTCTTCCTTGTCCCAGGAGCGCAGACCCGCCATCCAGACGTTGCGGGCGCGATGGGCGTCGTGAAAATTCTCCTCGTAAAGCCAGCCCAGGTCGAACAGAAGTTCATTGTTACCCGGGTTATTGCGCAGTCCATCGAGCAGGAAGTCCCGGGCCTCCGCGGGCTTATGGAGGCGGCGCAACCAGTAAGCTCCGACCGTGTAAGTTTCAATCATTTGCGGATTCATGTCGGAGGCAAGTTTCAACCACGGCAGTATTTCCTGCACTTCCGATGTTTTCATGTGGCCGGATGCCCCACCGGAACTCAAGTGCGTGTGCCGGTTGGGAACAAACTGGCGGTCCAGGGCCGCAATCCAATCCGGGGGCGGGCCTAAAAAATCGTCGCTGGTGGATGCCTCCTCCTCGGCTTGCCCGTGAGCCGGCGTCGCCACGTCGTGTTCGGTCTCCTGCCGGTCAAAAATGGACGGGTAATAGCCGCTGTGAAAATAGGCATCGGCCATCACAAAAAATTGATTCGCAAACAGCCGCCGCCCCTCACCCAGCAGCAGCTTGAAGACGTTGTCTCCGGCCGACTGGCTTCCGTTCCAAGCCGCAGCGCGCGGCACGTCGTTCCACCACCCGGCGCGCGGCACGAACAACGTCGCCAGCGTGAAACACACTGCCAGCAGCAGCGCCAGCCACCAGCCGGGCGGAATTCTTTTCATCAGTTCAAACTTTTTCGGCGGAAGGCCAGCCAGGTCAACAGTAAAAACAGGCCGGTATAGGCCGCCGCATAGAGCGCGGCCAGTCCGCAGACCAGCCAGTTCACCAAACCCCAGTCGTTGACCACCCGCTCGCGGACGTCAAACAGTTCCAAATGCGGGATGATGAAATAAATCGTGTAAATGACGCTGCGCAAGGGTTCGGCATTGTGCAGGGCAACCGTGTTCAGGTGGCGACCCAGGAACAAAATGCCGGCGACCACGATGAACAGAATCGTAACCGTGGACGATGGCGCGGCAAAAATAATCGAGCCGAGCAAAGTCATCGCCGTCACGATCCCGAGCATGATCCATTGCAGCAAAAACGCCTGCAGATAATCCAACACCGGCCAGTAGTGCTCGCGGGAGCCGGTGATGACCGCAAAAAAGAGATAAAACACGGCCAGGGCGGTGCCGCTGGCCAGCCAGCAGCCGAAAAATTTCCCGAGAATGACCTGTCCCCGCGTGACCGGCTTGGCCAACAGCGGAAAAATCGTGCGATTTTCCCGTTCGGCGGGAATTTGCCGCGCCGCGGTCGCGATGGTGATGAGCAGGGCGGAAATCCAGATGAGCAGCATGCAGAGGTCTTTCACGTAGCGTACGATATTGGGGTCCTGAAAGAATCGCACACTGCCGGCCGCCATGGTGAGCAGCGCCGTCAGCACGAACAGCACGTAAAAGTCTTTGCGCCGGTAAAGTTCCTTGATGACCACGCCGGTCAATGCCCAGATGGTGTTCATAACGCGGATTGCGGCTGATAGCCGATGATGTCCAAAAACGCCTTTTCCAGGTTGGAATGATTCGAACCGATCACTTCCTCCACCCTGCCAACCGCCTTGAGTTCGCCCTGATGGATGATGGCCACACGGTCGCAGATGGTTTCCACCTCGCCCAATTCATGCGAGGAGAAGAAAACAGTTTTGCCCTCGTTTTTCAGGCGTTGAATGATTTCGCGGACTTTCATGCGGCCCAACGGATCCAATCCGCTGGTGGGTTCGTCCAGAATCAGCAGGTCCGGATTGTTGATGAGCGCCTGGGCGATGCCGACCCGCTGCTGCATGCCTTTGGAATAGGTCTTGATCAGCCGTTTGCGCACCGGGTTCAGTTCAACCAGCTTCAGCAATTGGTCAATCCGCTGGCCGGCTTCCGGGGCTGGCAGGGCAAAAATACGGGCGTAAAAACGAAGCAATTCCTCGGCGGTGAGAAATTTGTAGTAATAGGTCATCTCCGGCAGATAACCGATGCGCTGACGGGCGATGGGCCGGCGCACATCAATGCCAAAAAGATAGGCCGCGCCGCGCGTCGGTGGAATAAAGCCAAGCAACACGTTGATGGTTGTGGTCTTGCCCGCGCCATTGGGGCCGAGGAAGCCGAAGACTTCGCCGGCACTGACCGACAGATTCAATCCCTTCAAGGCAGGCCTGGTTTCCTGCCGCAATCCCCGCGTGCGATATTCGACACTAAGATTTTCCGTACGCAGAATGGCGTCCATGTGTTTTTCCAATACCAGAATCCGTGCGACAGGCCAGACAAATCATCATCCTCGCTTCAATTACCACCGGGTGAAATAAAAAGGCCCGAAGCAAGAACCTCGGGCCTCGTGAATGACTTTGTTTCAGCCAATGGCTTAATTACCAACCGGCAACATGTGTTTGAAATTGCCGTTGGCGTCGCCGCCAGCTTGGATCGCGCATTTTGGCGCGGTCGAGGCGTCAACGATGGTATAGCTGGTCGTAAAGGTCTTTGTCGAATCCAGCGGGCACCAGGGCAATGTCCCGCTCGTGCCGCGACCCATGTAAGGTTGAACGTTGCCGGAAGTTACGGCGTCAGTCGGTTTCGCCCCGGTTTCCAGAGCCCATTGCTGGATGGCGCCGTCAATCTGACGGAGGTTGTTGATGCACGCGTTCTGTTGTGAAGTCGAACGCGCCCTCAGGAAGTTGGGAATCGCGATTGCAGCCAGGAGGCCGATAATGGCCACCACAATCATGATTTCCACCAGTGTGAAACCCGCTTTGCGGGACGTTTTAATTTTCATACTACTTTGC
>DATEGR010000373.1:0-5662 GCA_035279985.1 Verrucomicrobiia bacterium | reverse complement strand
CAGCTTGACGATTTTGTGCGGGCTTGTCTGGATCTCTGGGAGCGGCAGGCGCCGTTCGGGGTTTATAACATGAGCAATCCCGGCGCGGTGCTGACGCGGCAGGTCATTGAGATGATTCAACGCATCCTCAAGCCCGGCCGGCGTTTTGAATTCTGGAAGGATGAGGAGGAGTTTTACCGCCTGGGCGCCAAGGCGCTGCGTTCCAATTGTGTGCTGGACACTTCCAAATTGCTGGTCGCCGGGGTGAAAATGCGCCCGGTGGAAGAGGCGTTGGAAGATTCATTGCGCAATTGGACTGTGGCCAGTGTGCGTGTGAACGGCGGCACGTCGCGAAATGTGTCCCTCCTCGCCCGGTGAAAGCTGAAGTGACAGGACCCGACTTTTATATGAAACTGAATGGCCAAACGAAATGGTTGTTTATGCACATGACCAGAAATACCGGGTTGCTCCAGAGGGTGGCACTGCTCGGATTGTTGATGTTGAGCCGCAGATCACAAGCGCAGCAGGTAATCAGTTCGGCTCCCGCAACCGCTGAAATTCCGCCGGCGCTGCAACCGTTTGCGACCACGGAAATGGATGTGTTTACTCCTGAAGCGACTTCTCAGGAACAACCCGCACAGCCGTTTCGCTATAAGTTTTTAACCCTGCGGCCGCATCCCGATTATAGCATCCTCTACGCCAATGGCATTCTGGCAGCTCAGGGCCAGCCCGTTAACACCGTCATCCAGCAAATTTCTCCCGGCGTCCGGCTGGATGTCGGGGACTATTGGATTTTGGATTACACCCCCACGTGGATGGTTTATTCCAGCCGCAGTTTTCAAAATACGCTCAACCAGAATGCGAAACTGACTGGCGGTGCGTCCTTTGGCAGCTGGGTCCTCGGGCTTTCACAAAGTTATACGAAATCTGCCGTGCCCCAGGTCGAAACGGCGACTCAGACTCATCAGGAAAATTACGCCACCGCACTCAATGGCACCTACACCATCAACAGCAAAATGTCGCTGGATTTGGCCGTCGACCAGAATTTCTCCTTCGCCGACCAGTTTCAAAGTTACCGCGAATGGTCAACGTTGGAATGGTTGAATTATCAATTCTGGCCGAGATTCAATGCGGCTCTCGGCGTGGGATTGGGGTATGACGATGTGGAGACAGGCCCCAACATGCTTTTCGAACAGTATCAGGCGCGCGTCCAATGGCGCGCAACGGACAAAATCAGTTTCAAGCTTAATGGCGGACTGGAGGACCGGCAATTTCTGAACAGCAGTACCAGTGATGCACTTAACCCGGTTTTTGGCGGTGGGATTCAATACCAGCCATTTGAGCACACGAAGATTTCCCTGGATGCGGAACGGACGGTGGCCGTTTCCGAATTGCAGAATGAAGTGACCGAAAGCGTCGGCGTTAACGGAGACGTGAATCAACGATTGTTGGGCAGGTTGTTTCTGGACCTCGGTGGTGGCTATCAAAACCTCAAATATGTGATCTCGGCAAATGGCCTGCCGTCCAATCGCACGGACGATTATTACTACTTTAACACGCGCCTCAGCACATCTTTTCTCAAACGCGGCACCGTTGCCATTTTCTATCAAATCAGTAGCGATTCCTCCTCCGCCTCCGGGTTTGGCTTCACCAGCCACCAGGTTGGGTTTGAAGTCGGTTTCGCCTATTGATGCCTGGCTCTCAAAAGCCGTTCGCAATGGCGGAAGGTCAGTACCACGAGAATTTTTCCGGCACGTAAATGATGTCGGCCGGTTTCATGTAAAACGGTTCGCTCACCTTCCCATCCATCACCAGCTTCAGGTTCAGCCGGTAATTCTTCGTCCGGTTCCCTTCCTGGCGGATCACCTCCACGTTTTTCAGGTTGGCTTTGATGTAATCAAACCCGCCCGCCTCCATTATGGCCTCCAGCGCCGTAATCGGATGATTCGATGAAATCTTTCCCGGGCGGAGCACTGCCCCGGTGACGTAAACCGGGAAGGAGGAACTTTGCACTTCCACCGTGACTTCCTTCGACGTCAATTGCGAGGCATATAAGTCCATCAATTTCTTCTGCAAATCGACCGGTGTCATTCCTGCGGCCTGCACCTCCCCAACCAGGGTCAATGTAATTTTACCGTCTGTTCGGATCTGCTGAACGTTGTTCAAGTTGGGAGACCCCGGGAAGGTGATTTTCAGGATGTCGCCTTCCCTCAAGGTAAATGATGCCGGGTTGTTGGTATCGGTGGTATCGGGTGTGGCCGCGGCGGGTACAGCCTCGGGAATGACCGGATGGACTGAGTTGGTAACTGCCGGAGTCAGCGATGGGAACGGCGAAGACTGGGTTTTACATCCTGCGATTGCAGACAGGACGACGATCCCTAGCGCAAACTGCACCAACCGGGTGAGCAGGGGCTTTCCTCGTTGGACCGTTTTCCCGCTGGAATTTTTTTTCATTTTTGCCTCGCCTTCTGGATTACACATGGTTGCGAAATTTAATGTGGTAAAATGCCAGCTCACACTTTTTCAATGGCTTTTGAGCCTACAATAACCAAAGTCGGTTAGTCAAAATGTAAATCGGAACCCGGTTGAGCCAGGGTGCGCAAAATCTGCGCGGTGCGAATCTGGCTGAGAAACATTTGCACGGTGCGCCGGCCGGATTCTCCGGTATTGTTGGGATTTGTCGTTTGGCACGTTCCCTGCCTGATAACCTGAATGCAGCCGTGTGCCTGGAGGTTCTGTTCTCCGGCAAGCGGCTGAAAAACTTAAACCACACTTCAACCTGAGCACATTATGATGAAATTGAATCAAACGTTCGCAATCTGGGGTGTCGCGGCTGCCTTGTGTCTGAGCACCGGCAGCCTGCTGGCACAAAACGACAACGGCGGAGGCGGAGGCGGGCAGGGCGGGTTTGGTCGAGGCAACTTCGACCCGGCGCAGTTCCAGCAGCGCATGATGGATGGCATCCGGGATCAGCTCGGTTTAACCAACGACACCGACTGGAGCGCTGTCCAGCCGCTGATCCAGAAGGTGATGGATGCGCGCCGGGATGTCGGTTCCGGGGGGGGCATGGGCCGCATGATGTTCCGCAATCGCGGCGGTAACAACAGCGACAATGCCAATGGCGGCAGACGCCGGGGTGGTTTCTTTGGCGGCCAGCCCAGCCCGGAAGCCGAAGCCCTGCAAAAAGCGATTGATGACAACTCGCCGCCGGCGCAAATCAAAGCCGCCCTGGCCAGATACGAAGCTTCGCAAAAGGCCAAGGAAGCCAAGCTGGCTGAAGCACAAGCGCAACTCCGTCAGGTGCTCACGGTAAAACAGGAAGCCCAGGCCACCTTGCTGGGTTTGCTCCAGTAACAAATGTGAACGCACCCGGGAGAAGCTGACGTTGTCCATGAACGAAACCGCCATTCCAGATTCGCCATTGAACCAATTGCTGGAGCGCATGGTCGCCACCAGGCAATTGTCCGCCGTTGATGCGGCGGCTTTGGCCAGGGCCAGGCCGGCCATGCAAAGAGAGGAGGACGTTCTCCGCTGGCTGGCCGCCGAATACGGCATCGATTACACCACGCTCGACGACATCGAACCGGACCGTCAGCTTCTCTCGCTCTTTCCGGCCCGCATCCTCCTGAAAGAGGAATTGCTTCCGCTCAAACGCCTGAACGGCACGGTGGAAGTCGCCACCAGCCGCTTGTTCGCGACACAAGGACTGGATGCGCTGAAAACCCTGACCGGCTTGAATCTCAAGCCGATTCTGGCCTCCAGCGAAGCCATCCAGCGCGAAATCAAGAAACGCCTCGGGGTCGGCGCCGATACCATTGGCACCCTCGACGAGGAAAAAGCCCTGGAAGTCGTCGACGAAAACGCCGAGGACACCGACCTCGCCGCGGTCGAGGAGGACGAGGCGTCCATCATCCGTTTCGTAAACCAGGTATTGAAGGATGCCATCGAACTGCGCGCCTCAGACATTCATCTGGAGCCGTTCGAGGACGAATTCCGCATCCGCTACCGGATTGACGGCGTATTGCAGGACATTTCCGTGCCGGCGCAACTCAAGCGCTTTCAGCCGGCCATCGTTTCCCGCGTAAAAATTTTGAGCCATCTCAACATTGCGGAAAAGCGCCTGCCGCAGGACGGTCGTATCAAGGTGCGGATTGACGACGCCGAGGTGGATATTCGTGTCTCCATCATTCCCATGCTCCACGGTGAGGCGGTCGTCATGCGCTTGCTCCGGCAAAACGCCACGTTGCGTGGCTTGAAGGAACTGGATATGGACAAACGTGAGCTGGAATGTTTCCGCCGCGTCCTGGAATTGCCGCACGGGATCATCCTCGTTACCGGCCCGACCGGCAGCGGCAAAACCTCCACTCTTTATACCGCACTCAACGAAATCAACGATGCCGTCCGTAAAATCATCACCATTGAAGACCCGGTGGAATACCAGCTCAAGGGCGTCAACCAGATCCAGGTCAATGAAAAATCCGGGCTGACGTTTGCCCGCGGTTTGCGTTCCATCTTGCGGCATGACCCGGATGTGATTCTCGTCGGCGAAATTCGCGACAAGGAAACGGCGGAGATCGCCGTGCAGGCATCACTCACCGGTCACCTGGTTTTTTCCACGTTGCACACGAACGACGCGCCCGGCGCCGTCACCCGCCTCGTGGATATGGGCGTCGAACCGTACCTGGTCTCGTCATCGCTCGAAGCCGTGCTGGCACAGCGTCTCGTCCGCGTGCTTTGCCCGCATTGCAAGCAAGCGGACGATTCACCCACCGCTTCGGCACTCAAGGAAAAACTCGGTATCCCCGCGAGCACCACCATTTACCGTTCGGCCGGCTGCCGGGATTGCCGCAACACCGGTTTTTTTGGCCGGCACGCGATTTTTGAGTGGATGGACAGCGACAGCGAAATCCGGCAGCTCGTTCTGAAAAACGCCTCGACCGACCAGGTCCGCGATGCCGCCCGGCGCACGGGAATGAAAACGCTCGCCGAAGACGGTTGGCGCCTCGTCCGCCTGGGGATTACGACGGTCGAGGAAGTCCTTAGCGTGACTACTGCCAAGGAAGTGGCCCAGACTACGAAAGGCAAAACTTCAGAAATTCAGACGCCGGCCAACATCGTGGTGGGCAGATGAACTTTATGAAACATTCAACACTCAACATTCAACTTTCAACTCTCAAGCGATGTGATCAGGCGTGCCCGCCATTCGATGTTCGGCGTTGAATGTTGAATGTTGAATGTTTTCTAAAATCTAACATGCCCACCTTTTCCTACAGAGCGCTGCAAGCCGACGGCAAAATTGCCGAAGGTGTGCTCGACGCCGCGGGGCGGCCCGACGCGTTGCGCCAGATGGAAATGCTTGGCCTGCGTCCGGTGAATCTGGCGGAAAAAGCGGTTGCGGTCGCAAAAAACGGCACAACGCTGCCGGCGCGCCTGGAAAGCCTCGGCAAAATGTCCTTCAAGTTTCAATCGCAAAAAGTCCCGGCCAAGGCGCTCGAAAATTTCACGCGCCTGCTGTCCAGCCTGCTCGCCGCCGGGGTGCCATTGAGCCGTGCGCTGGTGATCCTGTATCGGGAAACCGCGGTGCCATTCGTCGCGGCGAAATGGAAGGAAATTCACGATTTGGTTGTGGACGGCATGTCCCTCGCGAGTGCCATGGCAAAATCTCCGGACGTTTTCCCGCGCG
>DATEGR010000372.1:0-3174 GCA_035279985.1 Verrucomicrobiia bacterium | reverse complement strand
CCGCTTAACTTGAGTTTCAGCAGCAATACCCTCCAGTTCAACTGGCCCGCGGACCACACCGGCTGGGAATTGCAGGTTCAGACAAACCCGCCTGAAGCCGGTTTGGGCACCAACTGGGTTTTGGTCCCTGATTCCACCGGCACAAATTGGATCGCCCTTCCAATTAATGGCAACAACGGCAGCGTTTTTTTTCGGTTAAAGTATCCGTGAATTTATTTGAGGCTGATTGAACCGGCTTGAAACTCTTCCGTCCCGAACCATGAACGTGCTTAAATTTACCTTTGCTTTGTTGTTGGTCGGCGGGACCGCTCTGGCCGCGAATTCACCCAGACTGCGACAGAATTTTGATTTTGACTGGCGCTTCCATCTCGGCGACGTGCCAGGTGCATCCGCGCAAATATTTACCGACAGTAACTGGCGCGAACTGAACGTACCGCACGACTACAGCCGCGAGGGCGACTTCTCCGAGACCAACGACAGTTGCACCGCGTTTTTGCCCGCCGGCATCGGCTGGTATCGCAAAACGTTTGCGGTTCCTTCTGACTGGAGCAACCGGCTCGTCAGCATTCAATTCGACGGCGTTTCGGAAACAAGCAAGGTCTGGATCAATGGCCATTCCCTTGGCGAACGGCCTTATGCCTATTCGACCTTTGCTTACGATCTGACACCCGGGCTGCATTTCAGCGACACCAATGTCATTGCCGTCCGTTGCGACCGGGACCGCGACGACTCCCGCTGGTATCCCGGTTCGGGGATTGACCGGCACGTCTGGCTGATCATCACCGCCCAAACCCACGTCGCGCGCTACGGAATTTATATCACCACCCCCGAAGTCACGGCGCAGCAAGCACGGGTGAAAATAGAGACGCGGGTTCGCAACGAAAGTAATCAAGGATGCAACATCCATTTAATCACGGAAATTTTTGACCCGCATGGCAAAAAGATTTCAACCCTGGACCACACGGACGAGATTGCCGCCAATGGAGCGGGCAAAATTACGCAGGCCGCTGAAATCGCTTCACCTGAACTTTGGTTGCCCGATTCGCCGTCGCTTTACACCGCCGTTACTGAAGTTCGGGACGCAGACAGAGTCATGGACCGGCTGGAAACAAAATTCGGCATCCGCTCTATCCGCTTTGACACCCAACGCGGTTTCCTTCTGAACGGCCAACCATTCAAAATCAAGGGCGTCTGCCTGCACGACGACGCCGGCGCGCTGGGAACCGCCGTGCCGGACCAGGTCCTCGAATACCGCCTGCGCTTGCTCAAGGGTATCGGTTGCAACGCTATTCGCTGCTCGCACAATCCGAAGGCGCCGGAATTTTACGACCTTTGCGACCGGCTGGGTCTGCTGGTCATGGACGAAGCCTTCGATGAATGGACGGGTGAGAAAAGCAAGTGGATTCACGGCTGGAACATTGGCACGCCGTCGCATCATCCGGGTTATCCGGCATTTTTCGAAGAGTGGGCTGACCGCGACCTGCGCGACATGGTCCGGCGCGACCGCAACCATCCCTCGGTCATCTTGTGGAGTATCGGCAACGAAATTGATTATCCGGGTGATCCCTTCAGCTATCCGACGGACAAGAATTATGATACCAACAAACCTTCCGCCACCACCCTCGTTCCCGCCGCGCGGCGTTTGATTGCCGACGTGCGCGAAGTCGACGACACGCGGCCCGTTACCGCCGCGCTGGCCAATCTGCCCGCCTCCGACGCCACGGGTTTGGCCGGCCTGCTCGATGTTGTCGGTGTCAATTATCAGTTTGACCGGTCCCTCAAGGATTTGGCGGATTATCCGGACCGCAAATTGTTCTTCAGCGAATGCGGTTACGGGTTGAACTATGCGGAGCTGTGCGCAACGAACCCGCGCGTGGCCGGGCAATTTCTGTGGGTGGGATTTGATTATCTCGGCGAGGCGAAAAAATGGCCGGCGCGCGGCTGGGACGACGGACTGTTCGACACCTGTGGATTTGAGAAGCCGCGCGCTTATTTCCGCGAGTCACTCTGGTCGGAAACGCCGATGGTTTACGTCGCCGTCCGTTCGCGGGCGGCCAATCACGGCGCCAAAAGCTGGCAAGGCGATTTCGGCTGGCAACCGATGCGAAGCGATTGGAATTGGGCGGATGACCCGCGCGCGGAACTCCCGGTGGAGGTGTATTCCAACTGCAGAACTGTCGAGTTGTTTTTGAACGGAACATCGCTGGGAAAGCAAACGCTGGCTGATGCGCCGGACCGCATCCGCCGCTGGCGGGTGCATTTCGAACCTGGCGAGTTGAAAGCCGTCGGCACCGGCTCCGGAAAAGAGGTTGTTTACCGCCTGGTCACGGCGGGCAAGCCGGCGCGACTGGATTTGGTTCCTGATCACGTGCGGCTGGCCGCCGGCGGCGAGGATGTTGCCCAGGTCGAAATCCGTCTGGTGGACACGAAAGGCGTTCTCGTTCCCAACGAAGACGCGGATTGTTCGGTCGAGGTGGTCGGCGCGGGGCGGCTGTTGGCCTTGGACAACGGAAACCAGGAGGACATGACGCCGTTGACCGCACATCAGCGCAAGTTACACCATGGCCGTGCGCTGGCCATCGTGCAAAGCTGGCAGCAGAGCGGTTCCACCGTCCTGAAAGTCACTGCGCCTGGCCTGCCCGAAGCGGAATTAAAATTACCGGCGGATTGATGGACGCTACGTTTATCGCGGGTTGGGCATAGGTCGCTGCAGCCCATTCATAGCGCATTCTCGACCTCTTCCTTCGTGCGGAGTAACGGGACGGTTAACGCCGGTTACGCCGATGATTCACGGAGCGGCATAATGAATGTCCGTCCTGGTATCCGTTTAGCCCCCTCAACCACGCGAATCTTCGCTGCAGTCAAAATTAGAAATGGTGGCTGGGGGCGGAATTGAACCGCCGACACAAGGATTTTCAGTCCTCTGCTCTACCAACTGAGCTACCCAGCCAATCGAAATGTCCCCGCGAAATCGGCCCAATATACTATGTACGCCTCAAAGCGCAGCAAGCAATTTCGCCGCCCGGTACTTTCGGGCGCATATCAAAAAATGTGGGGGTAAATTGGGGTGGGTCGTGATATAAGGCGGGCATGAACGACTGCTGCCTGAAATCGGTTCCTCAATCCGACAGCAGTTACGAGACGTTCGCCGGGCTGGTGGCCGACTGGCAGGCG
>DATEGR010000371.1:0-10929 GCA_035279985.1 Verrucomicrobiia bacterium | reverse complement strand
GCCGCAATGTTTGGCGCAGGCGATGACCGCCAGCGCGTTCCGGACGTTCAGTTCTCCAACCAGGTTCAAGTGAAACTTGAAGCTGGGAATTTCAAACTCGGTCGCCGTCGGTCCGTAGCGAATGTTAAAGGCCCGTACCTTGTTGTTCTCGCCGAGGCCGAATCGCTGGACCGGACAATGAGTTACATTCAAGAGTGGCGCGAGGTTGGGGTCATCGCCGTTGCCCAATAACAGGCCGTTGCGCGGCACGAGCCGGGTGAAATGGGAGAAGGTTTTTTTGACGGCGTCCAGGTCTTCAAAAATGTCCGCGTGATCGAACTCGAGGTTGTTGACGATGGCAACTTCGGGCAGGTAATGGACGAACTTGCTGCGTTTGTCGAAAAAGGCGGTGTCGTATTCATCGCCCTCGATGATAAACCAGTCGGAGTTGGTGAACCTTGCGCCCTGGCTGAGATTGTTCGGGATGCCGCCGATCAGATAGCTTGGATTCAGGCCGTTGTGCTCAAAAACCCACGTCAACAGCGAGGTCGTGGTGGTCTTGCCGTGTGTGCCGGTAACCACCAGCGGGCGTCTGCCCCGGATGAAAAATTCCCGGAGCAGCTCCGGCAGCGAGCAATAGCGCAATTTGTGGTCGAGCACATATTCCGCTTCCGGGTTGCCGCGGGAAATGGCATTGCCGATGACGACCAGGTCGGGTTTGTATGCGAGGTTCCGCTCGGCGTAACCGTTCATCACCTCGATTTTCCGTTCCGCCAGAAACGTGGACATCGGCGGATAAACATTCTGGTCTGAACCGGTGACAGCGAATCCCTTTTCCTTCATGGCTTCCGCCGCGGACGCCATCGCCGTGCCACAAACGCCGACAAAGTGCACCGATTTGATTTCCGATGAAAACATGCCGGCGCATTAAACCATGAAGCTACAGCCGCACAAAGTTTTTTGATTTCCCGGTAACGGGCTGCTTTGCGAAACGCTTGGAGTCCCGCCTTCAGGCGGCCCGCGTAAACGCGGAACTCCAAACCAAATGGCCTGCGATCGATTTCCCAACAATCGCGCAGGTCGTTTTAAGCAACATTTTATGACGCCAACCAAATTGATTTGCTCATCACGACCAACGCCTTTGGGGTTCAGGTTTCCAGCAATTGCTATAACGCCTACCACGAGGTCACGACCAACTACGACGCCACGAATGAGGTAACGGTTTATACCTACAATGCCAACCAGCAACTGACCAGCACCACGCTACCCACCGGCCTGGTCACAACCAACATTTACAGTTCGGGCGATCTTCTGGCCACGCAGATTGACATCGGCTTCGACACGAACACTTACACGTACAGCAATAACTTGGTGCTCACGCACACCGATGCCCGCGACCTGACCACCAGCAATATCTGGGACAACCTAAACCGTCTGGTGCGCACCACTTTTCCTGACGGCACGTTCATCACCAACACCTACAGCAGGCTCGACCTTGTTCAAACCGTGGATCGCATGGGGTTCACCAATTCCTTCGGCTACGACTCCATGCGCCGGAAGATTGCCGAGACCAATGCCATTGGCGCGGTCACAACCTACAATTACTGCGCCTGCGGTTCTTTGGATTCCATTCAGGACGCAGCCGCCAATGAAACGCAGTTCTTTTACGATAATCAGGGCAATCTCACCAACACCCTTTATGCCGACAATTACAGCGTCACGCGCTATTACAACCTGCTTAAACAGGTTGTCAGCACCAGCGACAGTGGCGGCAATAGCGTCACCAATACCTATAATGACCAAGGGTTGCTCACTGCCGTTTCCAACGCCTTTGGACAGGTGCAAAGCACCGCCTTTGATATTCTCGATCGTGCGACCAACACCGTGGACGCCAACGGCGTGAGCGTGGCCACAACCTTCGACAACCTGAACCGTCCGCTCAATCGCACTTACCCGGACAGCGGCGTGGAGCATTGGGGCTACACTTTAAACGTTTCGGGCGCGACCAGCTACACCAACCAGATTGGCGATGTGACGCTTTATGGCCTGGACGCGATGAACCGCAAAACGAATGAAGTAGTTGTGGGCGTGACCACCAACAGCTTCGCTTACAATGGCGCAGGCGACATGCTTTCGCTCACCGACGGCAAGGGCCAGACCACCAGTTGGCTTTACGATCAATATGGCAACGTGACCAACAAGCTGGACGCCAACAGCACGCTGATTTTTGTTTATCAATTCGACGCTGACAATCGCCTGACCAGCCGCTGGACGCCTGCCAAGGGGACCACAGTTTATCGTTATAACGCCGCTGGCAACCTGACAAACGTTGATTATTCGGGAGGGGCGAGTTATACGAGTCCCATTTATCTGGCCTATAATCTGCTCAATGAATTGACGAACATGAGCGACGCGGTGGGCACGACGGTGTTCACCTGGGACGCCGTGGGAGAATTAACGAGCGAGACCGGCCTTTGGCCCAATGACACCGTGAGTTACACCTATAACAATCGATTGCGAACCGCCTTGACCTTGAGCCAGCCCAGCGGTTCCTGGTCTCAGAGCTACGGCTTTGACGTGAGCAGGCGAATGACAAACGTAACTTCCCCGGCAGGCAGTTTCGGTTATTCCTACCCATCTGCCAACTTCCAACTCCCATCTGCCATTCTGCTTCCCAACGGAGCTTGGATTACGAACACATTTGACGGCAACGCACGGCTGTTGGGCACGATTTTGAAAAACAGCGGCGGCACGATTTTGGATTCCGAAAGTTACGCTTACAATCAAGCCAACCAACGAACTGCCGAAACAAACACCGCCGGGGATTTTCGCAATTACGGTTATGATAATGAAGGTGAATTAACCTCGGCTGTCGGCAAAGAGGCCGGAGGGACGACGAACCGGCTACAAGAGCAGCTTGGCTACAGTTACGACGACGCCGGAAATCTGAACTACAGAACGAACAACGCACTGATTCAAAATTTCTCAGTCAACAATTTGAACGAGCTTTCAACGGTCACAAGGAGCGGCACCTTGACGGTTGCTGGCACAACAACCATCCCTGCCACGAGCGTGACGGTGAATGGTCTTGCGGCAAATCATTATGCAGACGGCACATTCGCCTTGGCCGGATTCACTGTGACCAACGGTTCGAATGTTTTCACTGCCGTCGGCTGGGATAGTGTTGGAAATGTTTCCAGCAACACCGTCGCCGTGAATCTGCCCGCGACAAATAATTTCAGCTATGACCTGAACGGCAACATGCTCACGAACGGAACGGAAGTAATGATTTGGAATGATGAGAACGAGTTAGTGACAAATATTGTGGTCGGCTCATGGAAAAGTGATTTTGTGTATGACGGCAAGCTGCGTCGGCGCATTGAAAAAGATTATGCTTGGATCGGTAGTTCATGGGTGCAGACAAATGAAACCCACCTTATTTACGACGGCAACGTGATCATCCAGCAACGGGATTCCAACAACGTGCCAGTGTTGACATTGACTCGCGGGAATGATTTGAGCGGCAGCTTGCAGGGCGCTGGAGGAATCGGTGGATTGCTGGCCATGACGGAGAACTCCGGCGCAAGCAGCTATTACCACAGTGACGGCAACGGAAACGTGACGATGCTGATAAACTCTTATCAGATTCCGGTTGCCAAGGCGGAGTACGATCCTTATGGAAATTTCCTTGCTTTGGGCGGGCCAAAAGCCTTTGTAAATCCGTTCTGGTATTCGAGCAAGCCTATCCACTGGTCGTCTGGCAAGTACGATTTTCTCTATCGTTGGTATTCCCCAATCTTGCAGGGGTGGCCAAATCGCGATCCTATCCAAGAAGCAGGGGGATTAAACCTTTACAGTTTCATAGGTAATAATCCGATAGGTCGCGATGACCCTTGGGGACTATGTAGTGTGTTTTTGTGTCATCGCCCGGTTGATTTCTTGCCTGGCTGGGCGGGACGCGGGTTGGCGAGACAAGGTTTAGACCATCAGTTTTTAAGAGCCTCCTTCACCCCAAATGAAATGAAATGCTGCCTTTTTGGTGCGGGTGGCGGTGGGTTCAATTTATTGAGCCAACTCCCCCTTACCCTCGAAGTGGGTCTTGGAGAGGAGGGTGGAGGGGTACCGGGGCAGAACTCTCCATTGAACCCATTAGACTGGTATCCTCGGACTCAGCCCACTGACCACACTGGGCAGTCCTCTCTACCGGGAACAACTTGTGAACCGATTCCAATTCAAGATTGCTGCGGTTTACTAAAGAGTATGCTTAACAAAGCACCGACCGGCAGGCGATTCCCGCTTTATAATTGCCACTCGTGGGTTTGTGATCAGAGCAGACTTTATGGTCCTCAGCCACCTCCGCCATATGGTGGCGGTCCAGTTAATACACCACCCGTAATACCATGATCATTTTACCTAGATGAAGAAAATTCTTTTACTCTGCCTCTTTTTGATTCTGTTGGGGTGTTCGCTGATGGGGCTCACCACCAATCTTTGGTTGTCGGCCACACCACTTAACCCCCAGAGATACGAAGAAGTAAAGCACGCTGTCTATTTGCTAGGGTCTATCGCTATTGCTTCAATAATCGGCGTTCTTTGGACGCTCATTCTTTTGCTGCGTTCACGCAAAAAGCGATTGGACACAAGTAAACGGAATTGAATGAATTGACGAACATGAGCGACGCGGTGGGCACAACGGTGTTCACCTGGGACGCCGTGGGAGAATTAACGAGCGAAGACGGGCCATGGAGCAATGACACCGTGAGTTACACTTATGCCAATCGGTTGCGGACAGGGTTGATCTTGAGCCAGCCCAGCGGTTCCTGGTCTCAGAGCTACGGTTACGACAGTGCCCGTCGGCTGACCAGTGTAATTTCCCCGGCTGGCGAATTTGATTACAGTTACGTAGCCCAGTCCGTCTCGGCTGGATCGCTTGTGGGCAGATTGTCTTTGCCTAACGGTTCGTTCATTACAAACAGCTACGATTCGGTCGCTCGTTTGCTCTCAACGAAGCTTCTGAATTCCAGTTCCTCCGTTCTGGATTCCGAAAGTTACGGCTACAATCTGGCCAGCCAGCGAACCGCCGAGACGAATACTGTGGGTGATTTCCGAAATTACACCTATGACAATGAAGGTGAACTTTTAACTGCGATTGGAAAAGAAGCGGGCGGAACCACAAATCGCCTTCAAGAACAGCTTGGATACGTTTATGACGCTGCTGGAAACTTGAATTATCGAACGAACAACGGTTTGCTCGGGGCTTTTAATGTGAATAATCTGAATGAGTTGACGAGTGTCACCAATGGCGGAAGATTGACAGTGGCGGGGACGACCACCGTTCCGGCCACGAGCGTGACCGTCAACACCTCAAATGCTTTCCTCTATGCGGATGCAACGTTCGCCAGCACCAATCAACCTTGGGCCAACGGCAATAATACTTATACTGCCATTGGTCAGGACAGCTATGGCCGGGTCAGCAGCAACAGCGTGACGGTAAACCTGCTGGCCACAAATAATTATTATTATGATTTGAATGGAAACCTAACCAATGACGGAACCCGGAATTTCGCCTACGACGACGAGAACCAGTTGATCGGTGTTTGGGCAGCAAATTCGTGGAGCAATAATTTCACGTATGACGGAAAATTGCGACGGAGAGTTGAGAAAGATTACAATTGGAATGGTAGTTCGTGGATCCAAACTAACGAGATTCACTTCATTTACGATGGCAATGTGGTAATCCAGGAACGTGATGCCAGCAACAATCCACTGGTAACTTATACGCGGGGCAACGATCTCAGCGGGACACTTCAAGGTGTAGGTGGAATTGGTGGATTGCTGGCGCGCACAGATTACGGTCAGGAAATTCCCGGCAGCCCGACTACGGCTTACTACCACGCGGATGGCAACGGCAACATCACGATGTTGATTTACACCAATCAGATTATTGCCGCCAAATACCTATACGATCCGTATGGAGACACGCTCTCGTTGAGCGGACCATTGGCCGATCTCAATGTGTATCGTTTCTCCAGCAAGGAGTGGAATAGCAGCGCAGGCTTGTATTATTATCTCTACCGCTTTTATGATCCCACTCTGCAAAGGTGGTTAAATCAGGATCCCATCAAAGAGCAAGGGGGCTTGAACTTATATACCGTCGTTCATAATGATCCAATTAATAATTTGGACCCCTTTGGTCTGGCCTCTCTATGGGACTACAAAATGTTTGCTAAATGGCTTTTTGATCCATTTGCCAGTCAGGAAATAGATGTTCTGTCCTGGGATAAATTTGATCCTACTGGCTCGGCGGCCAATTTTCTTAAAAATGATTGGTTAGTGCAAAATTTTGCCATATTTCGTCAGAAGTGCAGGAACGCACCGATGGGTTCGTCAATCATTTCTTCCAGCGAGCTAAGCCCTGTAGTAGATTTCTCGTTCTTGGACACACAAAATGCCTGGATCAGTTGGTGGCGAGGAAGCGCATTTGTTAGCCCACTTTCGAATGGTGTTTCATTGGATAAGGATTGTAAAAAGTGCGTTTTCAATTACCACTTGCTTCTAACCGCAAAGGATCGAAGTGATTTCAATCCAGGTCAAAGTTTTAGTAGCTTGTGGGTTCTTGGGCAAGACAACACGTGGATATGGGTAAGGGATCACACTCCGCTAGGACACGATTTTGATATTTTCGGTTCCACTGATATCGAAGGCGAATGGACTTATGAATATTAAAAACGCGGCTTTATATGGGCAAATCGCAACCTTGGGTGTCGTTTTAGCCGTGGGATGTTCACCTAAGAAGAACATCGGACTGTCTGAGGACAATCACCGCAATCGTTTTTTTTCAGAATTGAACACCAATTCAATAATAAACTACAAGTGGTATTACTCTGAATCACGCGGACGATTTGTCACATTTGCCAGAGTAACATTGTCAAGCGATATGGGCGTATCTACCGCGACAAGTGGATATTCAAATATAATAGTTACAACCAACCCATCAGAAAAATCTGTTGTGGCTGATCTTCTGCTAGATAGGGCAGCATCGCTACTCGGCGGAACGAACAATATTCCGGTATGGCTCAAGGCAGATACAAATACTTTTCTTAGTTATATGGAGCAAAAAACGAGTGCATATGAATATGATCTATGGCTAGATACCAATAAGAACGTAATTTATTTTATAGGGACAGGCGTTACCAACGCATTACCTCCGAGTTAGTATAATAGAACGGCAACCAATTGTTACGCACTTTTTTGACATCGTAAAACCGCCCGATTTGGGAACGACACAATGAAACAATGAAAGGGTCATGAACGGGCCATTCGGGTCAGTCCTGAGTAATGACACAAATGCAGTTTCCCCTCTCCGCTGGAGCGTGCCGTCATGCCGGCTGCGAAAGCAAAGGCCAGCCGCCACGCCATCACGCCCCAGCTTCGCCCCCCAAGACAAAGTGAGTCTGCCCGTGTCGTCGTCCGTCCCGTCACGCAGCCGGGACGAATTGCTTTTTAATTGGAGTGTCCCGTCCGTGCGCCGTGCCGGCCGTCGTCACCGGCAGAACCGTTACGACCGCTAACGCTGCTAAAATTGGTTCGCTGTCGCTCAAATGTGAAAGACACGAGCGCGCGCAAGTGGAGATGTGCTTCGTGGAGTCGGCCGGGGTCGCGCCGTCACGTGTTACGCACTTATTTGAAATCGTAAAAACGGCCGATTTGGCATCGTAGGGTTTTTGAGAGGTTTCCCACACTGGCATCGTATTTTGTGGCCGAATAGCCACGCTCTGATCGTACTTGTCGCGCCGTAGTCTTGACGAAGGCGGAAGACTATGACCCGGCTGGTTCATTTTGAGATTATCAGGCGTTCGGGGATTTTTCACCGGACTGGCATCCGCCTTCGCCAAGGCTACGGCGGGACAGGTCGTAAGGTGCGATTTCGGGCCGGATTTCCACACTCCCATCGTAAGGGCTGATTTTTGCCGTTGCACTGGGTTATGGCCGAACTGGCGTCGTAAGGTGACGACGCTTGCGGTGTTTTCAGGTGCCGGTTTACCCCGTGAGATAGGATGCCCTTGTTGAGAAGGTAATCTGGTGAGATAACGCGGACGCAGGTGGAAGGGTGAACTGATCGGATTATCTCAAGGGGTAAATCTGGGCGCATGGCGTCGTGGAAGCTGCCGCGTTTTACCCCAAGTTTGTGGTGTGACTTCAGGGATTTGCCGGTTGGTCATGCTGGTGAAAACGTGTTTTCAACCCGGAATTTCCCGCTACACTGTCGCCAATGCACTGGCTGCAATCGCTCGACATCGCATTGTTTCATTTCATCAACGGCTCGTTGAGCAATCCGTTCTTCGACCGGCTGATGCCGGTTTTGAGCGGCGGCGATGGCGTCATGCGCTGGTTTGTCTGGTTTGCCGTTGCCGTTATTGTGGGGACGCTCTGTTTCGGCAGCCCCCGGGCCCGGTTGTGCGCCTTGATGATCACCCTCGTTGTCGCGCTCGGCGACCCGCTCGTGGTCAATACCATCAAACACCTCATCGACCGGCCGCGCCCGTTCGTCACCCTGCCGGACGCGCGGGTGTTCGGCGTCGTCGGCCAGGGCTACGTTCCGCCTGAGGAAATGACCGCCAACACCCCCGGTCTCAACAGCATGCCGTCGGCGCACGCGGCCAACTGGTTCGCCATGACGATGGTTGCGTTTCTTTTCTATCGCCGCAGTCTTTGGTTCATGCTGCCGATGGCGCTCGCCGTTTCATTTTCGCGCGTCTACAACGGCGTCCATTATCCCAGTGACGTGCTGGCCGGCATGATTCTGGGCGCGGGTTATGCGGCGGCAGGCGTGGTGGCACTGCAGGGCATTTGGAATTGGGCCGGAAAAAAATGGTTCCCCCTCTGGCACGCAAAGACGCCATCGCTTTTAAGTGCAGAAGGCAGAAGGCAGAAGGCAGAACCGGATACTCAAAGCTCTGCAATGCCATCAACTATCAGCTATCAACTATCAACTACTGACTCCCACTGGCTCCGCCTGGGCTATCTTGTGACCCTGGTCATGTTGGTGGCGGGCTGGGTGTACCTCGCCAGCGGCACCATTCAGCTCAGCCAGGACGAAGCCTACCAATGGGTCTGGTCCAAACACCTCGCGCTGTCGTATTACAGCAAACCACCGGGCATCGCGCTGATTCAGTTTGCCGGCACCTCGTTCTTCGGCGACAACGAATTTGGCGTCCGTTTTTTTTCGCCTTTGTTTGCGGCGATTCTAAGCCTGCTGGTGTTGCGTTTCCTGGCGCGTGAAGTCGGCGCGCAGCCGGCTTTCTGGTTGTTGCTCATCGTCATTGCCACGCCGCTGCTCGGTCTCGGCACGGTCCTGATGACGATTGATCCGCCGCTGGTGCTTTGCTGGACGTGGGCCATGATCGCAGGTTGGCGCGCCGTGCAGCCGGACGGTCAAACGCGTCACTGGCTCGTCGTCGGCCTGGCCATGGGGCTCGCCTTTCTTTGCAAATACACCGCCGTGTTTCAAATCGTCTGCTGGGCCATTTTTTTTGCGCTGGCGCCGAAAGCGCGCATGCATTTGCGTCGGCCCGGCCCGTGGCTGGCGCTGTTGATTTTTTCGCTCTGCACCTTGCCGGTGGTGATCTGGAACTGCCAGCATGCCTGGAGCACGCTCAACGACGTGGGGGGCGATGCGGGACTGCATTCGCACTGGCGGCTGACGCTGCGTTATTTCCAGGATTTTCTGTTCTCGGAAGCGGCATTGTTGAATCCGATTTTCTTCATCGGCGCACTTTGGGCAATGATTGGCTTTTGGAAATGGTGGCGCGAACGGCCATTGCGGCTGTACCTCTTTTGCATGGGCGCGCCGGTTTTTCTGGGCTACTGGCTTTACTCGTTTCATTCACGCATCCTGCCCAACTGGATTGCCGTCGCCATCCTCCCGATGTTCTGCCTGATGGTCGCTTATTGGAATGAGCGGCGGCGCCTGGCCCGGCCATTTCTGACCGTGGGCCTGGCGCTCGGCTTTTTTGTCTTTGCCTTCATGCACCAGACCAAGCTGGTGGGAAAACTCACCGGGGATTTGTTGCCGCCGGCCAAGGACCCGACCCGCCGCGTGCAGGCCTGGAAACAGGAAGCTGCGCTGGTGGAAACCGAACGGGAAAAATTGCAGCAGGCCGGCCGGCCCGCGTTCATCATCTGCAGCCATTACGGCATCACGGGATTGTATTCGTTCTACATTCCCGAGGCAAAAGCGGCGATAAAATCCGACGAACCGCTGGTCTACGCCATGGATTCCGACGAGCCGCACAACCAATTTTATTTCTGGGCGGAATACGACTACCCCGAACTTCGCCGGGGCCAGAATGCCATTTTTGTCAGCGAAGTGGACCCCTATCCGTTGGAAGCGGGCTGGTTCTGGAAATGGCTGAATCACGAACAAATCAACTACGGTAAAATTCCGCCGCCTGCGGCCGCGCCGGAAAAATTGTTGCAACAGTTTGCCGCCGTCACCGATTTGGGCGAACGCGACATTGAACTTGGCGGCCGCGTGTTCCATCGCGTGCATCTCTGGGCGTGCTACGATTTGAAATGAGAAGTGCGAAATGCGAAGCGGGAAAAACCGGGGGTGGATCAACCGTGGTGGAAATCGCCGACGCCGCCTCTGCTTCGATTGTTCTTCCCGTTCGCGACTATGATCTGGCGGCCACCCTGGATTCCGGCCAGGTCTTCCGCTGGCAGGAGCATCAGGGCGGCTGGAACGGTGTCATCGGAAAACACCGGGTCCGGTTGACCCGGGTCCGTGACGGCATCCGCGCCGAAACCGCCGGGCCGGTCGAAAATTGGGACTGGCTGCGTGATTTTCTGCAAACCGAAGTTGATTTGGGTGCGATCCTCAGCACCTTTCCCGATGACCCGCCGATGCGCGCGGCGGTTGGCGCTTGTCACGGGTTGCGTGTGTTGCGG
>DATEGR010000370.1:0-3509 GCA_035279985.1 Verrucomicrobiia bacterium | reverse complement strand
GGGAGCAGCTTGGGCGTATATTGATAGTCCGGGTGGATCATGACAACAATGTCCGCGCCTGCCTCCAGGGCCAGCCGATAACATGTCTTTTGGTTGCCGCCATAACCCATATTGACCGCGTGCTGATGGACGCGCACGCCTTCGAGTGAACGCGCCACCGCCACGGTATTATCCCGGCTTTGGTCATCCACGAGAATGATTTCATCCACTATGCCCTGCTCGCGCACCTCGCGGTGGGTCTGAGGCAGGGTTTTGGCCGCATTGTAAGCCGGCATCACCACGATGATTTTCTTCCCGTGATACATAACATAGATAATGAACTCACCCGGTCATGTTGTATGAACCTGCCACCATCCAAAAGTGAAAAAGTAACGGGATTGAACAACCGATGGTTTCCACGTCCCTTCCGGACGCGCTTTTTTATGGACAAACAGGACCGTTATCCCTCCTACTAGGCCGCCCCTTGCCATCTGCCAGGATAATTGTGGAAAACTTATACAAATCTGGCGCTTTGGGTGTCTATGGGGTAGAACCGTGAACGGCGAAATGGAATTCCACTGGTGTCGGCGGCTTTATGAAGAAAAGGCTGCGGAATTGATTCTTTATGGCCGGGCGCTGGGCTTGAGCCACGGTGAGGCGGAAGACGTGTTGCAGGAAACTTTCCTGACACTGATGCAAAAGCCCCGGGTTCCCCTGCGGCCGGAGCATTATTGCGTGCGCAGTTTCAGGAATCGCGCATTGAATTACCGGCGTTCGTTGTGGCGGCGCCTGACGCGCGAACTGGAGTCGTGGCGATGGTTTGAACCATCGCCTTCGGAATCTCCGGCGGAACGCGCCGCCATGCGCTGTCTCGCCGAACTGCCGATGGAACAACGCGAAGTGATTGTCCTGAAATTCTGGCACCGATGCACGTTCGAGGAAATCGGCGGGTTGCTGGATATTTCACCGAACACGGCTTCGGGCCGGTATCGATACGGTTTGCAGAAAATTAAACTCCAACTGGAAGAAACGACTTATGAAAGAGATGGATTCACTGGAGACGCAGTTGCGTTCCTGGCGGCCGCGCCGCCCTTCGGCCGGGCTTGAACAACGCCTCTTTGCCCCATCGGTCAGCCTCATGCCCAAAATGGCATGGTTTGTGGGCTGGCTGGTGCCGGCGACTGCCTGTGCGCTGCTGACCTTTTCGGTCTTTACCTCGGGAAATGACATTTCGGGCCGGTCGTCCCGCCATCAACCGTTGGTTACCACGATGTTAAGCAACCAGAGTTTTCCGCTGCCGGCACCGGAAAGTTCCTGGAAGGGCCAAAACGCGTTGTCCTCCGTCACTTTTGATTGGACAAACCGCAGCGGTTCGACTTCTAGTATGCCCTCTTTTCCGCGAAACCGGATGAACTGATTGCGGCCTTTTTGCATCCGTCAAATGTGTTAAACGACAAACACATTTCCGGGCAAAAAGGAAACCTATTTATTATTTATAAATGAGCGCTGACAAACGTAAGAACCAAAACGCCAAACCAACACCCTCCAAGGTTGCTCCCCATCCGGTGGCCACGCCGCCGCCGCGCGTGCCGCCGTTATTCCGTCCGGTGGACTGGCTGGCATTCGGAATCTCCACCCTTGTGGTTTTTGTGGTATTTTTCCTGACCCTGGCCCCGAACGTGACGCTGGAAGATTCCGGCGAGATGGCCACGGCCTCGCTCTACGGCGGCATTCCACACGCCCCGGGTTATCCCATCTGGACCATTTATACGTGGCTGTGGACTCATATTCCCTTCAATAGCATTGCCTGGCGGGTCGAACTCGGTAACGCGTTTGCCGGCGCCATCGCGGCGGGGTTGCTGGCACTGGTCGTTTCGCGCAGCAGCAGCATGATTATTGAGAGCGTTGACGCCTTTAAGAACATCAACCGTCGCTGGGAAAACCTGATTTGCCTGGTCGCCGGTTTTGTCGCCGGTAGTTTGAGCGACTTCGACGGTTTTATGTGGAGTCAGGCGGTAATTGTGGACAAACATACCCTCAGCATCGCCTCGCTTCTGGGGGTTTTGGTTTTCCTGTTGCGTTGGGTTTATGCCCCCCACCAGCACCGGTATCTTTACGCCGCCTTTTTCATGTATGGAATCTGCTTCAATAACCATCAATCGCTTCTTCCCATCATCATGGGCATGCAAGTGCTGATGTGGATGGCCGAGCCGAAACTGGGACGGGAGTTCTTCTTTGGTAACACCATGATTTTCCTGGCCTGCGAATTCCTGATCAAACCCAGCGTTCTCGTCAACAACCGCACGGTTTTGGTGGTTTATAATGTGATCGGATTAACATCCGCCCTGCTTTGGATCTGGTTGGTGATCAAAACCAAAAAGACCGCCATCGAATTTTTCCGCGACGCCGCGATGCTCGCGCTCCTGGGCTGCCTGGGGTTGCTTTTCCTCGGCTTCACTGATTACTGGCCCGCCGTCAACAACGGTCAGAAGCTCTTCCTGATTCTCATCGCCACCATCGCCGCCGGCGCGGCTTTCAGCTATCTCGTCAAAAAAACCAGCCACCTCTCCAAGGAATGGTTTATCGTTCTGGTGTGCGGCGCGGTTTGGATATTGGGTGCCGCATTCTATCTTTACGAACCGATTGCCTGCATGACCGACCCACCGATGGAGTGGGCTTATCCCCGCACCGTCGACGGTTTCATTCACGCCTTAACGCGTGGCCAGTATTCGCCCATTAATCCCACCGCCGGGACTGGAACCAACGCCTTTCAAATTATCGTCAGCTTTTTAGCCACCTACGGCCTGCAACTCTGGCGTTATCTCGAAGGCACTGCCCAGCAATTCAATCTGTTCTATTTACTGCTGGCGCTGCTCGCCTTCCTGACCTTTCGCCAGCTGAAACGGCGGGAGCGCGTATGGATGATCGGCATGCTCGCCGTCTATATTTGCACGGGACCATTCCTGGTCCTGTTGCTCAACTTTTCACCCGACCGTCAATCCATTAACATCGCCGCACCCCTCTTCGCCATCGGCCATGTGTTTATCGCCATGTTCGGCGCTTACGGCCTGACGATTGCCTGTGCGTACATGGCCACGCAATACGAGGCGATGCGCAAATGGCTGCTGGTCGGCGGCTTTTGCGCCCTCGATTTTGCTGTGTTCACGGTGGCCGCAAACTGTCAGACCCTGATCGGCAATCTTGATGACGAGATCGCCTCTGAATTTGGATTTATGAAAGTGGTGTGCTGGATTCTTGCGGGCATCACCATCTTGATTCTCCGAAAAGGCGGTTTGCAGAACGACCGATTGTTGTCCTTCGGGCTTCCGGGTTTGTTCGTGCTGTTTTCACTGACATTGAACGTCGCCACGATTCTGCAAGCTCAACTTGACTTAAAAAACCTTGCTGGCTTCTTCCACAATCTCGTCCAGGCCTTCCGTCCCGAGCAGTATGGTTTGCCGGTTTATGCGGCGTTGATCTTGTTCGGTATGGCATTACTCTTTCTCGGGTTGGTCTGGGTGCTTCGCCAG
>DATEGR010000369.1:0-5591 GCA_035279985.1 Verrucomicrobiia bacterium | reverse complement strand
GCTTTGAGATCGAGCCATTCGTCGCAATTGGCCATGCCGTGGTCGCTGAAAATATAAAGCCGGACTTGCTGGTAGTGTTCGCGCGCGGTTTCCAGGAGTTGTGAAATCCATTCTTCGTACTGCCGGAGTTTGGGCGCAATTTCCGGTGATTGGTTGCCCACGCGGTGCAACAGACCATCCAGTTCAGGCCAGTAAACAAACGCAAAATCACCCCGTTCGCTGCGGATGAACCCCAGTAATTCGTTGAGGTTTTCCTTTTCGCCTTTGGCCGGGTCGCTGACGTGGCAGGCGATGTCGCGCGACTCCAGGAAATCGAAAATGTTCGCGCCGCGGTTCATGCCGCCGGGTTTCAACGGACTTTTTTTTTCGGTGAAGTCGAAGAGCGAAATGTATTTGAATGGAACATTGTAAAGATCGAAGTAGCCGCGAAAATTCAGCCGGGTTTTGATGAATTTAGAGAGCCAGCGCCGGAATCGCCGGCGACTGGTGATGAACTTTGGCAGCCAGCGCCAGGCACGCAAGGATTTGAACGGCGAATGGGCCGGGTCATAAACGAAGTAACACCAGTTGCGATGTTGGTCCGGCCACCGACCCGAGAGGATGGAGGGCACGCAGGTTGAGCTGTAACCAAAAACGGATGCGAGGCGTTTTCGATTTGGCGCGAAATCGCGCGCGAACGGGTCTTCCTTGATGATTTCCCAGCCGCAGGCGTCGATGAAGACAAACAATGGCAGGATGGCTTTCATTTTGGCGAATTGTCGGCGGGAACGATTTGAAACAAATGATGCAGGCGCGTCAGTTCGAACATCTGCTGCACGGCCGGCCGGGGGTTCATCAACCGCAGGGTGACGCCACCGTTCAGATTTTTTTCGTTCGCGGTCCGGTAAATTGAAACCAGCGCGCCCACGCCGGCACTGTCCACAAAACCAATCTGGGACAGGTCGATTTCGATGCGTTTCAGGTCCGACGCGAGCGCGGACCCGATTTTATCCCGAAAGGCTTGTGTGCTGGCCGCATTCAAGTCGCGGAGACCGCGGACGCACAAAGTTCCGTTTTGGCGCTGGATTTCCATGAGTCGCAATTATGGTAGCTTGACCTCTGAAGGTTGGAACGCGGACGTGAACAATGGCGCCGGTGATTTCAGCGGGCACAACAGAAAAGCGTCGGGCACCTTCAGGCAGGATTCCCGTTTCCAGTTTACCAGCGTGCTGCCCCAGGCGATGGAATTATGAATTTCGGTAAAGGCACCGACAAAGGTTTCCGGGCCAACCAGGCTATTGGCAACCGTTACACCGCGGTCAACGAACGCCTTATTTTCGAGAATGACATTTGGCCCGATGACGGTGTCGCCGCCGATGTAAACATATTCACCCAGCCAGCACGGCGCGCGCAATTCCGCGCTGGGCGCAACGCGGGTTCGCTGGCCGACCCACACGCCGGGTTTGATTTCACGCACACCGATACGGTCGGGCGTCGCGGCCTGCGGCAGCCAGTTCGTGGCCGCCGCAAACCAGGCGGCGTAGCTGGCGAACAATGGAAATTCCGGTTGGGGCGGCAAGTGGTCCATGAGCAGCGCGTCGTGAGGCGCCGGCAGCCAGTTTGAATCGCCGGCGTCGCGGTATTTCGCGCGGGCTTCGGCAGAACTCAGTTCGCGAATTTCAGGGAATACGGTGAGACGCAATCCCCAACGCGCCCCGTCGCCGACGCAGGCAAGGACGTCTTCGTACCGGTCACCGGCACTGATGCAAATATCCCTTGCGCCCAGCGCCACGAGGTATTCCAGCCAGTATTCAATCAAGGCCTTGCCGAGGATGGGCAGGACGGCCAGGGGAACGTTTTCGGCCAGTGCGGCGACGGGTTTACGTTCCGCGGGGCAAATTAATAGCGCCTTCATTTCAGCATGCTCCTTTGCCCGACAAGACCGCCGGCACGGTCTTGAGCAGGATTTTAAGATCGGTGGCAAAGCTCCAGGTTTCAATATATTGCACGTCGAGCTTCACCTGGCCGGAAAAATCAATGTCGCTGCGCCCGCCGATTTGCCAAAAACATGTGATGCCGGGCAGGATGGCCAGCCGGCGCCGATCGGCGAGCGAATAAAACGCCACCTCCCGCGGCAGCGGCGGGCGCGGACCGACCAGCGACATGTCGCCTTTCAGGACGTTGAAAAACTGCGGCAATTCGTCGAAGGAAAATTTTCTCAACCATTTGCCAACGCGTGTCAAACGCGGGTCGTCCTTGATTTTGAAGGTCACGCCTTCCCGGTGATGGTTTTGGACGAGCACCTCCTGCAATTGCGCCTCGGCGTCGGGGCGCATCGAGCGGAATTTATACATTTTGAACTCGCGCCCGAATTTGCCGACACGTATCTGGTCGAAAATCACGGGCCCGCCGTCCTCCATTTTTATGAGCAGCCCTATGAGCAGGAACAGCGGGCCAAGCAAAACGAGCGCGGCCACACTTACGCCAATGTCAAATGTCCGTTTGGCTCCCGCCGCTCCATTCATCAATGCGCGCCACAGCCAACATTTGCAGCGGGCACGCAGGTTGAGCCACCATCGGCCGGGCGATGTCACGGCGGTAGTGAGGTAGGAAAGAGTCAGGAGTGGATATGAATAATTCATGTTAAATCAGGTTGAATTAATCCGCCGCGTGAATCCGTTTCCTTCACATTGCGGGCAGTGGCCGACAGGACAAAATCGGGAATGTCGAAGCCGACCTCTGCGGCCTGGTCAGTTCTCCTGGCCGGGGCGGGAAAGGCCATTGTCTCGTCGGGCGGCTTCGTTCCGGGCAGGGCAACGCGCAGCAATTCGCCTTCGAGCATCTCGATTAATTGGCGCAGACTGTTATCCCCGAGGGGCGCCTGGAAAATGAGGTTGGCCCATTCGGCCTGGGGCGCGACAAACTGATCATGCATGGGCGCAACGTGATTCCAGAATTGCGCGCGGACCGAGTCGTCCGAACGGCCGCGTTCGGCTGCGTCACGCGCGAGCCGGCGTTCCAACCGCAGCGGTGCCGGGCAATCGAGGTAAATTTTCAAGTCGAACAATTCATGGATCCGCGGCTGCCACAGCAGCCACAAGCCGTCCACCAGCACCAGCGGCGCGGGTGTGAAGTTTTCGCAGAATGGCCGCCGGGTATGGGTGGCAAAATGATAACACGGCATCCGGGTCGGCCGTCCGGACCGGCAGTCCGCCAGGACCTCTTCAAACCGCAGCCAGTCAATGGAGTCGGGATGGTCGAAGTTGATTCTTTCCCGCTCGGCCGGCGGCAGGGACGAGCGGTCGAGGTAAAAATTATCCAGGGACAGTCGGCAGGCGGCGGCGCCCAACGCACGTTGCAACCGCCCGGCCAGCCAGGTCTTGCCCGCGCCACTACCGCCGGTGATGGCGATGAATTTGATCCGATGATGCATTTTCATGAGTCTATTATACCGGCAGATGCAGGCACCCGAATCCGGCCGGTGACCCTGGCGAACAGTGTTTCCAGCCCGTCGATGTATCTGGAAAAATCGTAATCTTTCGCCACCATCTGCCGGCCCTGTTCACCCATGCGACGGGCAAGCGATTTATCGCCGAGCAGTTCTTCAACCCGCGCCGCGAAGGCGTTGCGATCCATCCACGGCACGAGGAAGCCATTATGACCATCCACGAGCCATTCCTTGATGCCGCCGGCGTCAAAGGCGACCACCGGCACGCCGTGGCGCAGCGCCTCCAAACCCACCGCGCCGAAGGGTTCCGGCCACACCGAACTGACCATGGCCACGCTGCATTCGCGGTAGAAAATTTTCAACTCCTCCGGTGGCGCGTAACCTTTGAACTGGACCCGGCCGGCCAGCCTGAGTTTGCGGCACAGTTTTTCGCAATACCCGCGATGGTTGCCCTCGCCGAAGATGAAACACTCGAACGGGGCGCGAACCAGTGCCAGCGATTCGAGCAGCACGTCCACGCCCTTGCCGCGCGTGATCTGGCCGGCGTAAATCACGAGGTTGCGGCTGCCAAAATCGCTGGGCCGGCAATCATCGTCCCGCGGTGGCACCGGGGGATGGATTTCGATTCTGTCGGCGTCAAAACCGTTTCGCAGAAGTTCCTGCTTCATGAATTCACCGGCGACCACCAGGCGGCAGAATTTCTTGTTCAGTTCGATTTCCCGGCGTTTGTCCGAATAGCTGACCCATTTCAACGGAAAATCACTGTCGTGATTGCGCGCGATGAACGCGCCGCAGGGGAAGAGACAGAGAGATGACGCGGGGCGTTCGCAAATCTCACGGGTCAGAAAATTGTATTTATAACTTCTCATGCAATAGAGGTCGTGGTCGTGGACCATGCGCACGAGCGGCCGGCCTGAGGCCAGCAGCGCCCCGAGCACCTCGAGGTCGGCCATTTTATGGAGGTACACCAGGTCCGGCTGAACTGCCGCCAATGCCTGGCGCACCGACTCGGCTCCATGAGCAGGCGCCAGCGGAAAGCGGTGTTGAAAAGTTTCGCGCCAGCCGGGTTCGCCCTTCCCGGTCGCGGCGCCGTGCAGCAGGGCGACCGCATGGCCGCGTTTCGACAGTTCGCGGGCCGTCGCCAGCAGGTTCGACTCGGCACCGCCCAACGCGCCGAATCGTTCATGCACGAACAGCAATTTCAAATCTGTGACTCCGGCATCCCACATTCTGGTTAACAATGTAAAAAACGTGTGAATTCTTCAAAGTGGGTGAAGCCCGCATAGGCGGGAGAAGAAAACCCCACCCGCCGATAGGACGAGTGCGGGATGGCGGGGGACATGGAGCCGGTGCTGAAGCCACGGCTGCTGTCTTTCGTCGCGCGCCGCTGGTCATGGGTCCCGTTTATGGGGCATACACCTACCTATCCCTTCCGGTTAAAACCCCATAATGTTTCTTATCACATGTAGGAATGTGATCGGTCTATCCGGAAGCTTTAACCAGGAACCAGCCAGAATCAAATGAAACGCAAAGACAGAAAAGAAAATCACGGCTCCAGCCAGTCCCTCTCCACTTTAAACCGCTCGCTGTCGCCCGCCAATCCGGGGGTCAGTGAATCCAGCGCCGCGCTTTTGCGCGAACTGGTCGCCCACCTGCGCCAGAATCGGACGCAATTGCGCGAGGAATGGGCGCGCCGGATTACCGAGGCGCAATTGCTGACGGCCATGACCAAGGACGAAATTTTTACCGAGGCCACGTCGGTGTATGACAATTACGTGGAGGTGCTGGAAACCGGCAGTGTGGAGGCGTTACAGGCGTACGCCCGCAACCTGTCGGAACGCATCATTCCCCGCGGCGTGGAAACCAACGAAGTCGTCGGCATCGTGCTGCTGCTGCGCGACGTGCTGGCGCGGTCCTTGTTTAAAAAATATCAGGCCGACTTTGACCTGCTCAATCAGGTGCTCGACGCCTATGAGCCGGCGGCCAACCGTATCGCCAATACCGTGGCGGTCAGTTTCGTGCAGGAGCGCGAGCGTGTCATCCGCCAGCAACAGGAAGCCATCCGCGAACTTTCGACGCCGGTATTGCAGGTGCGCGAGCGGTTGCTGATTCTGCCCATCATCGGCGTGATTGATTCGCAGCGCGCGCGGCAGCTGACCGAGCA
>DATEGR010000368.1:0-6709 GCA_035279985.1 Verrucomicrobiia bacterium | reverse complement strand
ACTGTTTCCGTCACCAATGCCGCCGGTTCAACCCTCAGCGACCCGGCGGCCCTGAGCGTCTGCTGCACCGCTCCGCCGGCTTTTTCGTATCTGACATACAACGCGCATGGCAATGGTCTGACTAACTGGAGTACCAATATGTGGCACGTGCAGGCCATTGGCCGCCAGATGCAATACCTCGATCCGGACATCATCACCTTCAACGAAATTCCCGTTACCAATAACTGTACGGCGCAGATGATCGATTTTATTGCGGCCTTCCGTCCGGGTTATTACCTGGCGACCAATTCCATGGACGACGGTTTCATCCGCAGCGTCATCCTCAGTCGGTACCCCATCATCGCCTCGCGCAGTTGGCTGCATGGCGCCGAACTCGCGCCGTTCGGCTACACCAACACCAATGCTGCTCCCTATTTTACCCGGGACTTGTTTGAAGCGGACATTTCCGTACCGGGTTTTCCCCGGCTCTTGCATGTGTTCGTGGTCCATTTAAAATCCGGTCAGGATGCCAATTCGGCAACAAAACGCGCGGCGGAGGCGGGAGCGGTTTCCAACTTTTTCGCCACCGTTTATCTGCCAGCCAATGGCAATGAACCCTGGGTGTTGAGCGGCGACATGAACGAAGACATTCTCCGGCCGCCGGTGAATAATCCGCGGTCTGTCCAGCGCCTCATCGGCACGCCGACCGGATTGGCGATGACGACAGCGGTCAATCCGCTCACCGACAGCGAACTGACCTGGTCCATACAGGACACCAACACCGGCCCGACGATGCGCTACGATTACATCCTGCCGTGTGCGATGTTGTTCTCGAACATCGTCAGCAGCCAGGTCTTCCGCACGGATTTGTTGAACCCGCTGCCCGTCAACGTTTATAGCAACGATGACAGGATCGCCTCCGACCATCTGCCGGTGTTCATGGTCTTTGCCAATCCATTCAACGTGCCCTTCCGCCTCCTTTCCGTAAGGATGACGAATCAAATCCTTTCGCTGACCTGGGAAACGCAGAGCAACCGGTCGTATGATGTCGAAGTTTCATCGAATCTGATTATATGGACGCCGCTGTGCACGCATCTGGTGGCAACCGGGGCTGATTACACTTTTCAAACCAACCTGTTCGATACCTCCCGATTCTTCCGTGTCTATCGTACTCCGTGAATCCGATATCAGGGAATCCAAATCAGTTTCGGATTGTTGGTAATGCATTTATTTCTTTGCGAATCCCAGTATGCCGTATTCTTGAACCATGTCACATGACCATCGAGGAAAACAAACTGCGCACCTTGTTTATGCAAATTACGGTGAACGAAAGTCCAGCCACCCAGCGCGGGTTGATTTTTGCTGTCAAACAACCAGATGACCGCATCCGGTCGCTGAATTGAGACCAGTCGTATCGGATAATTATTCGAACCGGTACCGTTGACATATTCGTTGAGGCAATAATGAAAAAGCTCCGTCCCATTGCTTCGTCGGGGATTGTTGGGACAAATCCAGATCGAGTGCCCCGGATTGGCGTGAGAGTTGGAACGCCAGGGCATCTCATAATACGATGGCAATCCAATTGTTTGAGGGAGCAAGACGTACCAACTGTTGGTGTGGGCTGACTGAGTTGGTACCAGCGGAGGATTGGCCCAACCTTCGGGCGGCAAAAGATCACCATGATCCGCGGCGTAAAGTTGTGTCGCCGTTCCCCATTGCCTGAGATTATTCCGGCAGGTGGCCGCCTGCGCCGAGGCTTTGGCATGGCCGAGGACGGACAACAACAGCGCGGCCAGGATGGCGATAATCGCAATCGCCACCAGCAGTTCGATGAGCGTGAATGCCCGGGTCCGCGCCATGGTTTTGCCCGCCAACACCTCTGAAACGATTAGTTTGATAGTGCACAAATCGAGCAGCAGTCTAGAAAAACTTATTCACAAGAAAACCCGGCGTTGCCTGCCGTTGAAACAATGCTAAACTTCCGGCGCATGGTGCGGCTGGTATTGTTCGATATTGACGGCACGCTCGTTCACACCGGTGGCGCGGGCATCAAGGCTTTTGCCAAAACGTTCGCCACCGAATTCAACGCCCTCGACGGCGTGGAAAAAATCAATTTTGCCGGCCGGACGGATGTGAATCTCGTGCGTGAATTTTTTGGCTTCCACCGGATTGCGGCCACGCCGGAAAATTTCCGGCGTTTCTTTGAGCGTTATGTTTTCTGGCTCGACCAAACCGTCGCCGAGAGCAACGGCGGCGCCTGTCGCGGAGTGCTGGAGTTCATTGACAGCCTGCTCGCTCTGCCCAATCCGCCGACGCTGGGTTTGCTCACCGGCAACATCCGTCTGGGCGCCGAAATCAAATTGCGCCGATACCATCTTTGGGAGGTCTTTGAGACCGGCGGTTTTGCCGACGACAGCGAAGACCGTAACCAGATAGCCGTGGCCGCGCTCGAGCGCGGCGGCCGCGTGCTCGGCCGGCAATTGCAAGGCGAGGAAATCGTCGTGGTCGGGGACACGCCACATGACATCCGTTGCGGGCGGTTCATCGGCGCGAAAACGCTGGCCGTAGCCACCGGCGGCGCCAAACTGGATCAGCTGAGGAAGCACGAACCCGATTGGGCGGTGGAAGATTTGACGCGAATCAGCGCGCAGGAGGTTTGTAACGGCGCTCTGTGAGCGCCGGCCTTATGGCGACGGTCACAGACCGCCGCTACAACTATCAATGGCAAGAGCAGCCGCCGCCGCAACCATGTCCGCCGCCATTTCCACCACCAGATGATGGTGTGGGATGCCCGTCACCACCAGCCGAGGCGAAGACGGAAAGTTTCTTGGTCAATTTGGTCGAGCCGCAATGCGGGCACGCAGTTCCTTTCCAATCGCTGGAACGGACGAGGATTTCGCTGTCGCGCTCGCATTTTTCGCAATGAAATTCGTAAATCGGCATGCACCAAAGGTAACGTTTTGCTGCAAAAATACAAGCCGGCTTCGATTTAACAGAAGAGAACAAAGGTAACCAAGCGATAGTTCATTTCGCCTTTTCTTTCAACGGCCAACCGTTAACTTTGCACGCATGACTCTCTTGCAACGGGCGATTGAAGATTCCGTTAAAACCTGCCGTGGACTGGCGGATTTGGAAGAGCCGCTGAATCGCGCCGCGCAGATGGTTATACGCTGTCTGACCTCCGGCCACAAGGTGCTTACCTGTGGCAACGGCGGCAGCGCCTCGGACGCCACGCATCTGGCATCCGAGTTTCTCTGCCGATTTGTGGAAGACCGCCGGCCATACCCGGCCATTTCGCTCACCGCCGACGGCGGGTTCCTGACCGCCGTCTGCAATGATTACAGTGTTGACGAAATGTTCGCCCGCCAGATTCGTGGTCTGGCCGAAAAAGGCGATGTCCTGATCACGCTGACAACCAGCGGCAAATCCAAAAATGTGTTGCTGGCGCTCCAGGAGGCCAAACGCAAAGGCATTGAAAGCATTTGTTTCCTGGGCCGTGACGGCGGGTTTACGAAAAGCGTGGCGACGCTGGATCTGTTGGTGCCGGGCGACAAGACGGCGCGCATTCAGGAGGGCCACAAGTTGCTGATGCACGTGCTCTGCGAAATGGTGGAAGAAAAACTGCCCCGGAAGTGAGACACGAATTTCACAGATTGGAGCAATTTAATTAATCTCGTAGCCGCGAACGTCAGTTCGCGCCATATCATTCGCTTTTATTCGATTTGCGCCGACTAACGTCGGCGGCTACATATTTTTTGAAAATGCTCCAGCACGCATTCGTTTTCTGTTTTCTCCGTGAGAATCCGTGTAATCCGTGTCTGTAAGTAGTTCGGCGCGTGCTCAGCTGTTAAAGCTAACTTTGGCTTACCAGGTTAAACAGGATCAAAATCCAGGCGGCGCCCCATAAAAACATCCCCACACAGCCGCACGTCACTCCGGCGATCCAGTAGGGTTTGGCCGCATTCCAGTATTTTTTCTGCCGGACGCGGACCTTTCCTGAAATTACCAGAGCCACAACTGCAAAGGGAAACCCAACGAGTGGCAACAGTCCCAGTAATCCGAATACGAAACATTCCAGTGAGCTTTTCAGCATCTGGATTCTGGCTTCGATGTCGGCATTCATTTTGATTCCCGTTTCACCGGCGATTCTGCCACAGTCACATTGTTGGATGGCGAGGTGTTCAGACGCTGAATCTGCCGGGTTTCCAACAATTTGATTTCCCGATGCAGATGAAAAAGGGCTTTGCTGTTGGCGGTGGCCAACATCACCATGATGACCAGCAACGTGATCAAAACCAGGACGGTGGAACCATCCTGCCGGCGGCGTGGGGAAAGATAAGCAAAGGAAGTTTTCATGGCGCGGTTTTGGTCGCCGCCTCAAAGGTAAATTGCAGCGGCAAATGCGTTACCTTGCGGTGTGGTTTCAGATCCAGTTCCCAGCGCCACGCAGTGACGGTCCCACGCCTGTCTTCGACCATCTGCGAGGCCTCGACGGCGGTCAGCACAGACTCAGCGAAGCCCGATGACGCCAATTGGCGGTGGATTTTGCCGGCGGTGAAATCATAGCGGAGTTCGTTTGTTCCACAGGGAATGCGCAGAAGCTCGCCGGTTGCCGTGTTCTCAACTGTAATTTTTCCAGTGGCGCCGCGAATATCTGCGCGCCAGCGTTCACCGGCACGCAAGGCGGCTGCAACGTCATCCGTGGTCAGGCGCAACGCCTTCGAGTTATCCCAGCACTGATAGAACGTCATTAGACCCAACCCCGTGATGACGGCGAAAACGGCGATATAAACCAGGCACTCTATTAAAAGATAGCCGGCTGGAACCCGCACGCAGGCTATGGAAGATGAGGGTTTCATTTGACAGTGGTCTCACGGGCGACGATTCCAATGCCGCGCGGTTTGTCTGATTTCCATTCCAGGCGCAAATGTTTTCCGCTCCTGGTCAATTGAAACTTGCCGGGCGGCAAACTGCCAGCGGCCTGCGCGTGAACTGTGTAAGCCTGCTGGCCGTCCGGGAAATCCCGCCATTCACCCGCGGCCAGGATCTCCATTTCACCGTCCACGATTTCCATGACAACGGAGCGCGAATATTCGGCGCGGAGCAATTGCCGTTCACGTACAAACGAAAACGCCAGAGGCAGGAAGGCGACCACGAGAATCGCCATGCCGATAACCAAATCCATCGTTAGAAAACCACGTTTGCGTTGAAATTGGACCGGGGACAACCGTGATAATTTTGTATTCATGATATTTACATTTCGCTTCTCAAGATGGCTATCAACAGACCGAACATGGCTGTTGCAATCAACGCAACCACCACCCCGTTCAAAATTACCAGGCCGCTGGTCAGCGCGTGCGTGGCGGTTTCTTCCTGCTGAAAGGCCTTGGCCTCAAGCGCCTCGTGCCAGCCGCGCAGCGCGCTCAGAAATCCGCCGCGTGTCCCGGCCCCATGGATCGCGTTCGTCAGCCGCCAGTGAAACTCGCCGTTGTCGTCGAAGGCCCGGACGGCCTCATCGAGTTTCGTTCCCTGCTCCAGCGCGGTGATCACGCGTTGGGCGCGGCGTTGGCCGATTTCGTTGACGGTGCAGTCGCCGGCCAGCCGGACCGCCTCGGCTTCCGGCACCCCGCCGTCCAGCAGCACGGCGAGCATGGCGGAGAAGGTCCGCAACAATTTCTTCCGCTTCCACGGCACGTGCCAGGTGATCCAATCCACGACGGGGACGTGGCGGAATTGAAACCGCCGGACGAGGCCAGGCCCGCCAATGTAAATCAACACCACCGTGGCCAGGGCGAGGAAGACCAGGGCCTCAAAACCGACCAGAACGTGTGAATCGTTGAGCGCGAATACGAAAGCCGTAATTGGCCACAAGCTGGCACCTGTCCCGGCGGCGACTCCCTTGAATCTCGGAATTACAAACGTTGACAGGAGACCAATCAGGCCGATGGCAATCGGCGCGAACAGCATCAGGATGGCCACCATGTAGTGCATGGTCGTGCGAACGGTATCCGGCGCGATGCGCAACACTTCGCGGCAGGCGGGTAAAACCTTTTTCAGATCACCGAGTTTTCCACCGGCGTGGAGGATGGCGTTGACCTGCGGCGGCAGGAACGTCGGCACTTCTTCCAACGCCCTGTCCAGCCGCGCGCCACCTTCGACATGTGCGGCGACCATAAAAAAGCGGATGCCGATGGCCCGGTCGTGATTCTCTGCCGCGGAAATGATGGCCGGTTCCACCGGCTGGCCCCGTTGCAGGACGGTTTCTAACAGGTCGAGGAAGAAGAGTGCGCGATCACGCCGGTGCATGGGCAGCGAGAGCAGGAAATGCAACAGCACGGCGAACGCGCCGCCCGGCAATAGAATCAAAATCGTAAACCAGAAAAAGCCGAACACAACCTGGGAGAAATCGGCCATAAAATCAAATCAGCTCAAGCTGGACAGCATGGCGATCTGCGGCAAAAACATGCTGATGACCAGAAACGCCTGCGAGATGACGATAGCGCCCAGAAACAGCGACGCAACCGGCAACACCGAGAACAAGGCAACTTCGGTGCGATAGATGGCGCGCGCATGGTAAATTTCCGCCGCGCGATTAAACCCGGCGGTCAGGTTTTCCCCCGCGCTGGCCACCACCCAAACAAACAACGGCGGGATCATGCGATTGACGGCTGCGATGTCGGAAAATTTCGTGACGCCCGCGGCCAGTCGTTTTCGCCATTGCTGCAAATCG
>DATEGR010000367.1:0-5459 GCA_035279985.1 Verrucomicrobiia bacterium | reverse complement strand
AAACCACACATGCGGATGAGTCTGACTGTCCACTCCCGCCCACGTTCGCGGTGAAATCCAGAGTGCGATGGCCACGCTGGCAAGCCACTGGCAGGGCATCAGCCATGAAAAAATCCGGTCGGTATGCCGGATGATATTTTGCTGCTGTTCCTTGAACAGCTCGGCCGCGCGCACGGAAATGGCATCGCCGGCGCCGTTCGATGTTTCGGTGGATGAATTCATTGGCTGGCTCCCCGCCGGGGACAGGATTGGCTCAGGAGGGAACAGCCGTAGACCGGCGTTCCCTGCAAACTTGTCGATTGTCCGGCGACCAGCGAAACGATCGCATTTTCGCCCGCGTTATCTCCGGCGTGTCCGCGACCGGCGGTAATCCCGCCGCGAAACAACAATCGCCCGCGCGGGTCGTAAAGCAGAACGTACCCGGAAGTCTCCGCCCCGAACGTGCGCGCCAGCATACCATCCGGGTCGTCCCGTACCGTAACTCCCGGAATGGCAGCTGCACTTTGCTTCAGATCCGTCTTCGTCCAATTGCCGGGTAATTGACCGGGTTTGAAAAAGAGCACATACGCGGCGATGCGCCCGCGACATTGGGCCAGCAAACGGTTCAATTCTTCCACACTGGCCCGCGTGCAGGGACATTGGGGATGGGCGAACATGACCAGCGTGTCATGGTCGTGATTCAGCGATATCTGCCGGACGGCGGGCCATTGTTCCGGTGTCGATCCGACCGAACCCTGGCGATCCTGATAGTTCGAAATCACCACAATTCCTCCTCCGGCCGCAAGCAGCCAAAGGGCGAAAAGACCGCTTCTTAAAGCCGTAATACTAAACATTAATTGAGCTTTAAGCAGCAGTCATGCCACTGTCGTTGCGGCAGTTACAGTGCTGAAATGGCGCTTAACGATACCGGCTGCCGGGCTCATTTGCGGAGATTTGAACGGGAAAACCTGTCGGACCGGGCCGGCCGGTTCACCACCTGAGAAACTTTCCCCGTTCGCCGGGGTTTCAAAACCAAATGCGGACAACCCATTTCAACGGAGGAACTCTCATGCGCAAATTTTGCGTCGTCCTGATCGTGGCGTCGGGCCTGGGCGCTCTGGCCGCCCGCGCCCAGGTCACCAACGTGCCGCCAACGGAACTGGAGGCGTTTGAAGCCCAGACCGGAGCGGTCATCGTCAAAGGCGCCGGTCAGACCGGCACCCTGGCCGTTGACGCGGTGAACGTCCAGGTCATCAGCAAGGAGTCCCTGAATGTGAGCACCGACCGGCGCCAATACGGCATGGCGGTCGAAGCGGACGCCAACAACCTGCGCGTGTGGAAAAAGGTGGTGGACTATGACGAAATGGATTCATTGCTCAGCGGCCTGAATTACCTCGCCAAAATCGACTACAAGGTGACCGCCGAACCCACGTTTGTCGCCAGTTACGTCACCAAATCCGGGCTGCGGGTCGGCGCCTTCACCAGCCAGCGGCGCGGCGCCCTCCAATATTTCCTGCAGGATTACAGCACCAACAGCCCGAGAATTTTAATCACCTCCGCCCAACTCGCCCAGTTCCAGGATCTGGTGGAGGAAACCAGAAAAAATCTGAATTCAATGCAGGCCGCCCACTGAGGAGCTTGCGGACCCGCCGTCGTTCTGCTTTCGGAAAAAACTGAATCGGGTTACTCCCGGCTGGATGGGGCCGGATCAACCAATTCCTGGCACTTCACCTTATCCCCATTTCTGTCGATGGCGGCCAGCCGGAGGACGAGGTAGAATGAAGTGATGCAGTATGTGAAGGAGCCTGGCTGTTGGCGGAGCCGGATTTTCTCCGCCGTTTTCGTCACAGCACTGAACCTGTTTTTTGCGCCTGTCGGCCTGGCCAATAATCCCGGCGGTTTCACGCCATTGGTCACGGCGCCGGTGACCACGGGCATCGAGGCGTTTGGCAGCCAGACGGACCATTTTCTCGACAATGGAATCCTGCACGTGATGATTTCGCCAAACGGCAGTGTGGATTCCATCAAGTATCTCCAACCGGGCCTGCCGGGCACGCCTGCGGCCAACGGCACCGAAGTGGTCAGCCAGTCCGGCGTGAATTTCGGCAATCATACGGCGATTTATTATTACTGGTATCCCGACGGCAACGGGGACTGCGTTTATCTCAATACGACCACCAACGGCAGCGGCATCGACCTCGCTTATCTGCGAACTTACAACCCGGCGCTGGACAGTGTGGTGGCGGACGTGGAGCTGCACTACAGGCTGGGACAGGGGGATACCGGCCTGTACGCGTATCTGATTGTCCGGCACCCGGCCAGTTATTCGGTGTACACAAATAATTTGAACATCAGTTTCATTCAGTGCCTCTGGCCGACGGCGCACGACAGCACCAATTTCCTTTGCGAAAATTCCTATGTGGATGACGGGGTGAGATACGGTTTGAAGTTGAACGGGGTATATCAGAAACGCAACGGGCTGCAGCCCAATTTTTGGGATAATTATCACACTATCGCCGTAACCAACATCAACATTCCCAAGGAGGTCATCGAATACACCACGGGCGTCTTCGCCGGCTGCACCAATGGCAAATATTCCTACACGTTCGATTATCCCAAATTGAGCGCCTTCGGCATGGCCAGCGACATCAACCAGATTGGCCTGTGGTTCGTCGCCGGCGGCCACGAATACCAAAATAACGGTCCCACCGCTTGTGAATACTCCGGCGGCATCGGCGGCATCATCACCTTCGAACCGCTCATCGCGCATTATGGCAATACCGGCCTTGGCGTCACCCATACTGCCGATTTCACCAAAATTTACGGACCGTGGCTGTTTTACATCAACCGTCAGACCAACGGCGCCGCGTGCTGGGCGGACTCCCAACAACAGGCGCTGGCCGAGCAACAGGCCTGGCCATACACGTGGTTGACCAACAGCGTTTACCAACCCCGCAGCCAGCGGGCCATGGTCTCCGGCCAGCTGGTCATCAACGACCCGCTCCGGCCCGAAGCAAATGCCGCCGGTGCCTGGGTCGGGTTGGCCGCGCCGGATTCGGGTTTGGAGAACGACCCGCATGACTGGCAGTTGCAGTCCGACGGCTACCAGTTTTGGACCCGATGTGCTGCCGATGGCACGTTCACGCTGCCGCCCGTGACCACATTTTCACCTTACGGCACAAACGCAGTGTACGAACTTTACGCGTATTGCGCGGGCACGAACGGTTCCGCCGGCCAGTTCCAGACCGGCCCGTTCACCTTTACTCCCGGCACCGTGACGAACCTGGGCACGCTGACCTGGATTGTGCCGCATCAGGGCGACAGCTTTGCCTGGGAAATTGGCTATCCCGACCGGACGGCCGCCGAGTTCCGTCATGGGGATGACTACGCAGTCCCGGGCTGGTGGCTGGATTTTGCCAATGAATTTGCCAATCCCATGACTTACACCGTCGGCGTCAGCAGCCGGACGAACGACTGGAACTACGTGCAAGGCGCTTACTTCACCCCTGGCGCGACCAACAACATGGTCTGGAACATCCAATTCAACCTGCCCAGCGTACCACTCAGTGGCAACGCCACGCTCAACACCGTCTGGGCCGGGGCTGCCTACGCTGCCATTCAGGTGTATGTGAACGACCCGAACCGGACCGGTCCGGTGTTCCGCGATTTTTATCCGAACGTGCCTGCCGGGGCGAACACCCTTATCCGCCAGGGCATCCACGACAAGTATGGCATTGACCACACCGTCATTCCCGTGAGCAAACTTGTCGCCGGCACCAACACGATCACCCTCGTGCAACGCCGGGCCACCACCGACACCTCCAGTTATGTCATGTACGATTATCTGGACCTCGAGTTGCCGACGCCGATGGCTCCCGCCGGCCTGACTGCAACGGCCGGCGACGGGCAAGTCGTGTTAAATTGGACGCCCAGTCCCGGTGCCACCGGTTACTACGTTAACGAATCCACCGCCAGCGGCGGGCCATATATAGTCGTCGGGGCAAACCTGAACACTTCCACTTTTACCAGCAGCGGCTTGACCAACGGCGTCCTCTATTACTATTTGGTCACCGCCACCAATGCGGCCGGCGGGAGTCTGACCTCCGCGCCAGTCAACGCCCGGCCGACATCCGCTACCGTGCCTCGCATCGGCGCCGCGTTCGATGCCAACACCGGACAATTGACTCTGAACTGGCCGCCAGGCCACACCGGCTGGATCCTGCAGGCGCAGACCAATTCCCCGGTCTCCGGTCTCGGCACGAATTGGGTAACGATTTCGGGCACGGACAGCACCAACCGGATTGTCCTGCCGGTCAACCCGGCCAACGGCAGCGTTTTCTTCCGGCTCGTTCAGTGACCGTTTCTTCCAATGATGATGCTTCAGTTCACGACTGCTTGCGTAAGATCGTGTCGCGTTGCGCCCAAGCGGGATTGGGATGCGGATAATCCAGATTGTAGTGCAGGCCGCGGCTCTCGGGCCGCAACTGCGCGCACCGCACAATCAACTCCGCCACCGTGGCGATGTTGCGGAGTTCCAGCAAATCGCTGGTCACAATGAAATTCCAGTAATACTCGCGGATTTCCTCCTGCAAGTTGGCGATGCGTTTGGCCGCGCGCTCCAGCCGTTTGTTCGTGCGGACGATGCCGACGTAATCCCACATCAGCCGCCGGATTTCGTCCCAATTGTGCGAGACGACGACCATTTCGTCCGGGTTGTGCGCATTACCCGACTGCCACAGGGGAATTTCCATCTCAATCTTCTGCGGCGGCTGCGAAATGGCCTTTCCCGCCGCGCGCTGCGCGCATACCAGCGCTTCCAGCAGCGAATTGCTGGCCAGCCGGTTCGCGCCGTGCAAGCCGGTGCAGGCGGCCTCGCCCACGGCGTAAAGGCCGGCGATGTCCGTCTCGCCGTCAACGTTCGTCACCACCCCGCCGCACTGATAATGCGCCGCCGGCACGACGGGGATCGGCTCCCGGGTAATGTCGATGCCGTAGCGCAAGCAGGTCTGGTGTATGTTCGGAAATCGCCCGATGAGGAACCGCGCCGGGCGGTGCGTGATATCGAGCCACACGTGTTCAGCGCCACTCTGTTTCATTTCGCTGTCAATCGCCCGGGCCACAATATCGCGCGGGGCGAGTGATTTCAACGGATGATAGGCGTTCATGAATTCCCTCCCGTCCAGCATTCTGAGCACGCCGCCTTCGCCGCGCACGGCCTCGCTGATGAGAAATGATTTTGCCTGCGGATGATAAAGGCACGTCGGGTGGAACTGGACAAATTCCATGTCCGCAATCGCCGCGCCGCCACGATACGCCATGGCCACGCCGTCGCCGGTCGCGATGTCGGGATTCGTGGTGTACAGGTACACCTTGCCGCAGCCGCCGGTGGCCAGCAACGTGACCGGCGCGGTGAACGCCCAGACGCGATTGGCCTTTTTGTCGAACACATATGCGCCGAGGCACCGATTCGTATCAGCGCG
>DATEGR010000366.1:0-3128 GCA_035279985.1 Verrucomicrobiia bacterium | reverse complement strand
CCTCACCGTGCGCTCGCCGCGCTCGATCGCGGTGCCGCTACTCACGCCGGTGCTCTTCGCGCTTGTCATAGCTCCCGCCCTCGCCAACACCATTGCCTTACCGGCGGGCGCGCATGAAATTGCCCGACGCAGCCGCGGCACGCCGCGCATTGCGAACAACCTGCTCCGGCGGGTCCGCGATTACGCGGAGGTCCGGCACGACGGCCGCATCACCGCCGAGGTCGCCGACAAGGCGCTGGCGATGCTGGAAATTGACCAGAGCGGCCTCGATGAGATGGACAAACGCATCCTTGAAGCCGTCATCGTGAAATTCGGTGGCGGACCGGTGGGTGTGAATTCCCTCGCCGTCGCCGTGGGCGAGGAGCCGGACACGATCGAGGAGGTTTACGAGCCGTATCTCATCATGGAAGGTTATCTGAACCGCACGCCCCAGGGCCGCGTGGCCACGGAATCGAGTTATAAAAAACTGGGATTGAAAGCGGCTTCCGGCAACCAAGCTAGACTTCTTTGATCCGATTCAATCGACCTTGAATCGGGAGTTTCCTGATTAAAACTGAAAACTCCACCCCGGAGGGCTGACCTGCCTGAAGGTGGAGCTTTGCATAGTTCAAAAATTACGGCAGCCTTTCATCCGTCCAGTCGATGTGCCACTCGGCCATGTAACAATCCTTCTGGGTGCCGGCCGTCGTCGTGTCCTGAGTGTTATCGTCAATTTGCATCGCCGGAACGATGTTGGGTGAATGACTATTGGCGGGGGCGGCGTTGGTCTGGTTCCAGGTGAAGCTTGTCAGGCTGCCCACGGTTCCAGCTTTAAAGCCGCTGTAAAACACCTGATTGTCGTGCAGCCCGACCGTGAAGGTGATTTCGTACCACCAATTCGTCTGCAGCGCCTGATCCTGGCCGGTCGATTGCCATGTCGACCCGGTCCACGCATACCATTGGCCGTTGTCAGTTCCGTTCCTGAGCGGATACCAGGCGAACGCGGCCTGGAGGCGGTTCGCTCCGGTGTACTTATTGAGAGGAAATTCCAGGCCTTGGGTGATGTATTGCGGATAAGTGTATTTGAAATACAGGTGGTAAGTCCAACTATCGGCGTTCACATAGGCCAGGTTCTGATAACGATAGGCGTTGTAGTAATCGTGAGTTGTTGGTTCGTCCGTGCTGATAATCCGAAAATCGAAACCCGTTTGGTTGGTGTAGGGCCTTGGAATCGAGGTGTCCGTAAAATGCCAGCTACTGTTCACGTCGCCCACGCTCATACTGCATGGCGTCGAACTGGAAGAGCAAACCAATTGGCCGTTATTGAAACCTTCCGTGTAAAGCTCCCACCCGTCGCTGCCAGTGTAGGTCTTGTCTTCCAGGCTGTGATAGCCCACGCCCGTCGCTTTGTAATTGAAGCAGTCCACGATGGTATGGGTCGACGAAGAGGTAAGCGCGTATGCCTTGTGCTGCAATTGAAAGACGACGCTCGCGGGATTCACCGGATCGCTTGTCGACGCGACTATCGTCCAGGTCAAAGTATCCGTGGATATCTCCCAATAAGTCACGCCGTTCGTTTCGGCGAAAGCCATGTACAAGCCGTCCGAGCCGGGGTGGTAAGCCGTGCTGCCGACATAGTGATAAGTTCCTCCATTGTTGTAATAACCAGCGACCACTGTGGTCGGATTAACATCATCCAGTTTCAGTTCAAGTTTGTTGCCCGCGGAGTCAATGGCCCACAGGAAGAAAACCGTCGAATTGGCTGCACCCGTATGAGCCCGTACAAGGATGGATTGTCGCGAATCGGTCAAACTTTGGTCGCTTTTGAGGGTAGCCGTAGGCGTTGAAATGGTGTTGGCCGGAGAAGTGAGCGTCAGCTCGCTCGAGGCGATGACGGCGGTGCCGCCATTGTTGGACAAGGTCCAGTTGGCACTGGTGTTAAAGTTGTCGTAGAGCCTCGCGCTCGCAGTTTGCAGGACAGCGGTGAAGGCAAGAATCCAAACGACAATGCAACCTGTGGATTTTTTTTGCATGATGTTTTTTGAGTGGTTGATGGTTGGTGGTGAGTTTCATCCTCGACCAGTCATCCTACCAAAGCCGGCGCGCGTTTCGTAATCCCCCTTTGTGGGGAAGGGGTGTTACAATCCGGCAACTAAGCGGGATTTTATTCCCCCATTCGGGGGAACTCGTGGGAATTACGGTTGCTTTTCAACACGGATGCGAGTCGGTGCACTGCGGCATCCGGGCGTTTCCCAAAATCACCTGCTTCCGCTCACGGATTGCTCAACCGGAAGAACAGATTCCCCGTCGGTGACGTGAGGATCAGAGAATTTGTGCCATTTGACGACGTCCAACTGCTGTTGACAGACCAGCCGCCGGGGTTGGCCAGGCCGGCGTTTTGGTGCAAAGTCCAGCCCGAAACGTTTTGCCAATAGACCGTCACGGTGTTGCCGGAATGGCTGATGAGCAGCGTCGGTGCGCCGGGCGTCTGCACCACGGAAATCAACGCCCAGAAACCACCAGTGAGCGAGTAATTGCCGCCGCTCATCGGCCCGCCAGCATCGTGCTGGCCAATCGTGCCGCTGACGGAATAAGTTCCGCCGGTGCTGGTGCCGCCGCCCCCGGCGACCTTGTACCAGTCAATCGAGTATTGTTGCGCCACTGCCGGGAGACAGAAGCCGGACGCCAGAAAGCAGAAGAGAATGAGTTTCTTCATAATCGCCTCAATTCTTGTCGCTGAGTAATTTTACCACTTGTTCCAGATTATCCAACCGTTTTTCCAGCGATTCGTTTTGCTGTTTCAAATCCTGAATTGCGGCATCCCTCTCATTGAGCTTCTTGTTCAATGCCTTAATCGCCGCCAACTCGACGCCGTGGAGGTCGGCTTCGTTGAGTGACTTGTCATCGTCATTGAGCGGAAAGGCGGCGTGAAAATCCTGGGCCATGGCGCCGATGTGACGTTGCGGGTAACCCTTGTAACTCCATTCGACAATCGGCAGTTGGGATACTCTGGCCAGGACCGATTCGGAATCCACTGATTTAAACCGGTCCTTCAAATTGCGGTCGCTGGAGAAACTCCAACCGGCGCTGCCGGGCGTCCAGGCCACCGTCTGGTTGGCCGCGCCGCTGCCGCTGGTGAATCGCACTCC
>DATEGR010000365.1:0-6340 GCA_035279985.1 Verrucomicrobiia bacterium | reverse complement strand
TGGCCCGGATGTTCGGGATCGTCCTGCCGCAGAATTTCAACTCGCCCTACAAGGCGCTGAATGTCAGCGATTTCTGGCGGCGGTGGCACATGACGCTCTCCCGTTTCCTGCGCGATTATCTCTACATCCCGCTCGGCGGGAACCGGCGTGGTGAATTTCGGCGCTACATAAACCTGATTGTGACGATGGCCCTCGGTGGTTTGTGGCATGGGGCAGCCTGGACCTTTGTCCTCTGGGGATTGTTCCACGGCACCGGCCTGGCGATCCAGCATGGCTGGCAGGCCTTCTGGTCGAAGACCTGTCCGAACCGCCCGGCCTGGTGGCCGGCCGGGCTATCCACCTGGGGCGGTCGGGCCTTGACCCTGCTGTTTGTAATGGTGGGCTGGGTCTTGTTTCGATCGGCCGATGTGCCGACCGCGCGGCATGTGCTGGCGGCCATGTCCGGTCTCGGCGCGGGACCGGTCGAGGGCAGCCCGTTCCTGGTGAAGGCGAAAACCTGGTGGTGGCTCGGCGGCTTGCTGGCGTTCGTGTGGTGGTTGCCCAACACCGTGGAGATCATGGGCCGGCATACAAGGCTTCCCGCGCCGGCGGGTGACGGTCCATCCGCCTCGCGAGGTCGGCTGCGATGGGAGATGAGCCCCCGGTGGGCGTGTCTGGCAGGACTGTTGCTGGCATTGTCCATATTAGGCCTCTCCCGCGCCGGCGAATTCCTCTATTACAATTTTTGAGATGAACCAAACCGCCCGCCGTTTTGTGTTGCTGGTTCTGGGTCTGACCGTGGGTCTGACCGGCGGGGTGATGCTTCTGAACCTGATCATCGATCCCTTCAACCGGTACGGCAACAATCGCCTCGGGGTCTATATCTCGGCGGAACGGGAGTGCAAGTCCACCTATGTCCTGCGGTTTCCCCATGACGCATTGTTGGTCGGCAACAGTCGCGAAATCAGAATTCCGCCCGCCCGCTTGGAAGGCTTCCGGTTCTTCAACGGGGCCTTTTCCGGCGCTTCGTCCGAGGAAATTTATTTTTTTTTGCAGCATTTCGCCCGAAATCAGCGACTGGTCGTCCTCGCCATCGATGTCGGCGAACAGGACCCGGCGGAACGCCACGGGGATATCTTCGCTCCCAAAGGACTGACTTCGGCCCTCGACAACCTGCTTAACCTGCAGACGGCCGAATATTCGATCCGCACCCTCTCCGAGTCATTGTCAAAGGACCCCCAACCGATCGGACCGGACGGCCTGGTGCCGGTGGGCAGCTCGATGCTGGACGCGGACCGGGACGATCCCGGGCAGGAGGCCTACCGGATCAGGTTCCTGCAACAAATGTGGGAAGGATACCATTGTCCTCCGCTGGCGCAGATGTCGTTCTTCGTCAAGATCAGCGAATGCCTGCGACAGCGTGCCATTCCCTGCGTGGTGGTGATCCCGCCGACCCAGGAGGCCGTAGCGCGTTCGGCGCAGAGCGGACCCGCGGCTGAGGAAGTGGCGGCGTGGAAACGGCAATTGGGCACGATTTTTCCCCATGTGATAGACCTTTCCTTCAGTTCCTACGATGCCGCAACCAATTTCTATCGAGCCGATCCCATCCACTTCAAACCCGACGTCGGCGTTCGCTTTATGAACGCGGACGTCCTGCCCTTTGCCGTCCGGACCCTGCGCGAGACAACTCCGCCTGCGGCAGCGCCGTAGGTTTTAATCGAGTTGGAAACAGTTTGTGTTACTATATGGGCACGAATCACATTCATGAGACGAAGCATCCCCTTGATTTCATTGTGGCTGGCATCGGTTGGATTAATCCACGCCGTCAACCCTGCGTTGCCCAACATCCCGACGAACATTTTCAACGTCACGAATTTCGCCGCCATCGGCGACGGGACGAAGGACAACACGACCAACCTTCAAAACACCATCAACGCGGCGAATGCGGCGGGTGGCGGCATCGTTGAGATTCCGGCCGGCACGTTTTTGAGCGGACCGGTCACTCTCCAGAGCCGGATCAATCTTCAATTGGACAGCGGCGCGATTTTGCGGATGCTGCCGTTTGGACAATATCCTGTAACCTGGTTCACCAATGGCGGCACCAATGTTTATTTCACGGCGAACAATTTCATTTCCGGCACGGGCCTGACGGACATTGAAATCAGCGGTTCGGGCGCCATCGACGGGCAGGGTTTGCCCTGGTGGCCCTGGGCCAATACCAATCATGCGGTCCGTCCCATCATGATCCGGTTGTCGGGCTGCAACCGCGAGTTGATCCAGAATGTGACGCTTTCCAATTCCCCGATGTTTCACATTTCCATCAGCGGCAAGGCCGGGAATACCACCGTTCAAGGCGTCATCATCCGCGCCCCTTCCTCTTCGGCCAACCCGCCGTCGCACAACACCGACGCGTGCGACGTCAGCGGAACGAACATCCTGGTTCAAAATTGCAACATCAGCGTCGGGGATGATGATTTCACCTGTGGCGGCGGGACCTCGGACGTGCTGCTCACCAACAACACCTATGGCAATGGCCACGGTATTTCCATTGGCAGTTACACCGACGGCGGCGTCTCCAACATCACCGTCATCAACTGCACCATCAATGGCGCGGACAACGGCCTGCGCATCAAATCGGACGACGGCCGGGGCGGGCTGGTGCAGAACATTTCCTATGACAACATCGGCATGACGAACGTGCATTTTCCGATTCAGATCTATGCCTATTACAACGAAGTCGGCACGCCCAGCAGCATCTCACCCTATTACGCTTCCACGCAGGCCGTCGCCGCGGTCACCGGTACCACGCCGATTTATCGCAATATCACTTTCAGCAACATCACGGCCACGTCCGTGAGCGGCTACCCCATCGGCATCATCTGGGCGCGCACGGAAATGCCCGCAACCAATATTGTGTTCAACCAGGTCAAGGTCACCGGCAACCGGAATTTCTGCCTCTACAACGTCAGCGGCGCGCAATTCATTGACTGCCACCTTACGGTTTCACCGGACTCAAACACGTTCGCCCTTTTCAACGCGCAGGTCATCGTCACCAACAGTGCGCCGGCCAGCACACTGTTCACCTTCGACGGCCTGACGACGAACGGCTACGGCAACAGTTTCGCGTTCTACGACGCCCGGGCGTCGTTGAAAAATACGAACGTCTTCGGTGACGGCCCGCTCACTCTGGAAGGCAGCACGCTGGCCGTAAGCAACAACTTCACGCTGTTTGCTCCGACCGTGTTGAATTATTTTCTGGGTACCAACCCGGCGACCATTTCAGTCATAGGCAACCTTGGCCTCGGCGGGACTCTCAACCTTACGAATGCCGACGGTTTCGCCGCCGCCAATTATACGCTGTTCACCTACACCGGAAGTTTGAGCGGCCAGCCGGCCATAGGCGCCACGCCGATGGGTTTCGCGGGTTACACTTACCGCCTGGACACCAACACCGCCGGGCAGGTGAAGCTCGTGGTGGCCGCACCGTCACCGCCGGACATTGAGAACATCCAGATTACGAGTGGCGGCGGCGGGAATTTGGGTTTTGTCATCAGCGGTACCGGTGGCGTGACCAACGGCACTTATTACGTCCTGGCCTCAACGAACCTCGCGCTACCCCTGGACCAATGGATGCCGGTTGCGACCAATCTATTCGATGCCGGCGGGAATTTCAGCTTCACCAATTCAGCGCCCACGAACACCCCGCAGGAATTCTTCCGGCTGCAGGTGCCGTGAAACCGGCGCAGCCCATTCTGGCAACGCGCTCAACCCTTGGTGCTTTGGATTAATGATTGTCATCGTGGTGTCCACCGTTGTCGCTGTGGTCCCCGCCATGGTCGCCATGATCCGAACGGCCACGATCTTCAAAATGACTTCCGCCTCCCCGATCTCCCGGGAAAATACACCTGGTGGTGGAGAGCAAGGCAATGACGCATATTACATAAAGGATAGATTTCATGTGGCGAACTTTTCCACATATAGACTGTGGCTGATATAAGGTGTTACCAGAAGACGGTTTCAGTATTGGTATGCACAGCCGCGGAGCGGCAGCGGAAATTAGCCGGGGACAACGTCCCCGGTTGGCGTGAAGAATTAATAACGTCCCGGAGGGACGGTGGCAGATGAACGTGTTTTTCCGCCGTCCCTTCAGGACGGATGGTGGCCGTGCGCCAGCAACCCGGCACGCAGTGCCGGGCTAATTTCGGCTGTCCCTTCGGGACTCCACAACGCATCAACGGGTCAGGACAATTTTTTGAAGGGACGGTCAAGCATGGGTGGAATTATGCCAACGAGCCTAGGTCAACAGCGTTAGACGTTTCATCTCAGAAAGAATGGTGGATAGTGAGCCTGACTCGTCCTTTGCCTTTGCCCTCAGAAATTGCTTCTCGTCTGCGGATAGTCCCGCGGGAGCAATTGACATCAGTTGCGTGCCGATAAGTTGAAGAGCGCGTAGGGGGTATTCCGCACCGACGCGTAGCTAATCTGCACTAGGTCGCGGGCGCGCAACAATGTTAAGAAGAATTTGCGGGCATTTTGGGATACGACTACAACGGGATTTTTACACGATTTCATAAATTTTTATCAGCTTCCTTTCTGTTCAATCTTCGTCCAATTATCCTTCAACGTGATGGTACGATTGAAGATGAGGCGCGGGGCGTTAGGCGCGAGGTTTGAGTCTTTGTCCAATGTAAAATAGGCGAGGCGCTCAAATTGGTAGCGGAGCTCCGGTCGGGCATCCTTGAGCGACGGCTCGCATTTCGCTGTCACCACTTCCAAGGAGTGCGGGTTGAGCACCGATTTGAAGTCGCGCCCGTCATTTTCCGGCTCGGCTTCGGTAAATAACCGGTCGTACAGGCGGCATTCGGCGTCAATTGCGTGCGCCGCACTCACCCAATGGATTGTCCCTTTCACTTTGCGCGTGCTCGTGGCTCCGCCGCTCTTGCTGTCGAGGTCGGCGGTGCAGCGTAATTCCACAATCTTGCCGCTCGCGTCCTTTACCACCTCATCGCACTTGATGATGTAGGCGTATTTCAACCGGACTTCACCGCCGGGTTTCAGCCGGAAAAACTTCGGCGGCGGCACTTCCTTGAAATCGTCCTGCTCGATGAACAATTCGCGGCTGAACGGAACCTTCCGTTTGCCGGCGCTCTCGTCCTCGGGATTATTGACGGCGTCCAGTTCCTCGGTTTTGCCTTCGGGGTAATTGGTGATAACGACTTTTATGGGATGCAATACAGCCAATCGGCGCCAGGCACGTTTGTTCAAATCCTCGCGGATGGCATGTTCGAGCACCGCCACGTCGGTGACGCCGTTGTATTTGGTGATGCCGATGTTGTAAGCGAAAACGCGCAACGCTTCCGCCGTGACACCGCGTCGGCGGATGCCGGAAATTGTCGGCATGCGCGGGTCGTCCCAGCCGGACACGAGCTTTTCGTTCACGAGTTGCATGAGCTTGCGTTTGCTCATGACGGTGTAGCCGAGGCTGAGCCGGGCGAATTCGTATTGATGCGGCAGCGGACGCGGCAGGTCGAGGTTCTCCAGAATCCAATCGTACAACGGCCGGTGCACCTCGAATTCGAGCGTGCAGATGCTGTGCGTGATGCCTTCGATGTAATCGCTCAGGCAATGGGCGAAGTCGTACATCGGATAGATGCGCCATTTCGGGCCGGTATGATGATGTTCGGCGTGACGGATGCGGTAGAGCAGGGGATCGCGCATCCAAACATTCGGCGAGGTCACGTCAATCTTCGCGCGGAGCGAGCGTTTGCCATCGGGGAACTCGCCGGCTTTCATGCGGGTGAACAGGTCGAGGTTTTCCTCGACGCTGCGATTGCGGTATGGACTTTCTTTCGCCTGACGGCGGTATTCGTCGGTCTCTTCCGGGGTGAGGTCACAGACGTAGGCCTTGCCTTTTTTGACCAGCGTGACGGCGTACTCGTAAATCTGGTCGAAATAGTCGGAGGCGTAGAATGGTTCCAAGGCAGGGCGCGACACTCCGTGCGCGCCGTCGGCGGGCAAGGGACTGCCCGCGCTACCTGCGACCGGCGCGAGCTGGAAATCCGCTTTGCCATTGCTGGTGATGGTGTCGGGCGTTTTGCCTTTGGGCTTCAGGCCGAGATTCTTATCGGCCCAGCCGGCGATGAGCCAGTTGACGTCTTCGGTGATGGAATCGACATACTCAACATCTTCCTTGGTCGGGTTGGTGTCGTCCATGCGGAGGTTGCAGACGCCGCCGAATTCGCGCGCGATGCCGAAGTTCAGGCAGATGCTCTTGGCATGGCCGATGTGGAGATAACCGTTCGGTTCCGGCGGAAAACGGGTGTGAATCTGCGGGTATTTCTTCTCCGTGACGTGTTTTTCG
>DATEGR010000364.1:0-5311 GCA_035279985.1 Verrucomicrobiia bacterium | reverse complement strand
GGACCTACTCGGTCATAAGGACGTAACGACAACTCAGATTTATACGCATGTGATGCAGAAGCCGGGAATTGGGGTCAAAAGCCCGTTGGACAATCTTTAGGGTCCTGGGGTCCTGAGTCTGGCATCCGGGACAAACCGGAAGATGGGAGACGGGAATTTGGAACATTCAACGGTCAATATTCAACATTCAAGGAAATGGCGGCGGTCAATAGACACGCCGCTACAGGAGAGTGATATTTGCCGGCAGGATCAGCCTTCGTTGGACTACGGCGCGACGAGTGCCGGCGCTCCCCGTGCTTCCGCGCTTTCACAAGCGCGGCTACAGAGCAAGATTGCCGGAATTTTATCTGCGATTATCTGTGTCCATCCGCGGTTAAAGATTTGCAGTTCAGACGGAGATGACGACTTTGCCGAAGTGCTGGCCACTTTGCTGATATTGGTAGGCGGCAGGGGCGTCGGCAAACGCAAAGACGCGGTCAACCACTGGCCTGGTCTGATGCAACGTGATGGCGCGGTTCATCGCCTCGAACATCGCGCGGCTGCCGACGTAAATGCCGCGCACAATAACGAGTTTGCGGATGATTTCGCCCAGCGGCACTTCACCGGTGAATCCGCTGACGCCGCCGACGAGATGGACCTGGCCGCCCGGCGCGACCGAACGGAGTGTTTTCACTAAGGTTCCCGCGCCGCCAACTTCGACGACCTGGTCCGCGCCGGCCTCGCCGGTCAGGCGGAAGACTTCCTTTTCCCAATCGGGCATGGAACGGTAATTGATGGTTTCATCGGCACCGAGCGCCTCGGCCCGCGCGAGCTTTTCGTCGCTGCTGGAGGTGATGATGACGCGTGCGCCGTGCATTTTGGCGAATTGCAGGGCGAAGATGGAAACGCCGCCGGTGCCGAGCAGGAGGACGGTTTCGTCGGCGGAGACATTCCCGCGCGTGACGAGGGCCTGCCAGGCGGTGAGGGCAGCGCAGGGCAGGGTGGCGGCTTGTTCAAAGTTCAGGTGCGGCGGGATGGCAACCACGCCGGATTCGGAGAGCGCCACGTATTCGGCGAGCATTCCGTTCAGGGCACCGCCGAGGGCGGTGTTGGCCATTTCGCGCCGGAACGGTCCGGATGGCCAGCCTTGAAAGAAGGTACCGGCCACGCGGTCGCCGGTTTTCCAGCGGCTCACGCCTTCGCCCACGGCGGCAATTTCGCCCGCGCCGTCGGAAAGGGGAATGAGCGGCAGGGCGACCTTGCCGTAACGACCGTCAGACACGAGGAGGTCGCGGTAATTGAGCGACGTGGCGCGCACGCGGACGAGCACCTGGCCGGGGGCGGGTTTGGGTTCAGGCAGTTCCACGAGCCGCAGCGCGTCGGGGCCGGTGAGGGCAGTGAGTTGACAGGCTTTCATGTCATTGAGAAATGCCGGACAAAAGTGCCCGGCAATTATTGGATGTCAAGGAGAGGCGTTGGTGGGAAGTGGTACGTTCTGCAATTTCAAGGTAGGGTCATCGCGCTGCGATGACCGCGCCGCGTTCAGCGGCGCAACGAAACACTGGATGAACCAGGGCAGTTCAGGTTCCGTCCGCTGAACGCGGACGGTGACGCCGCAGCGCGGCGTCCTTACCATGGCAAAACGTACCACTACCGATAATAGCCGGGGCACAGCCAGGCCCGCCAGCATACCGGCATCAGGAACTCGCGGACAAGCTGTCCGCGCCCCTTTGGTTGCGGTTTGGCCGCGTTAAGCGCATCCGTGGTTCAAATCTGTCTTTCCTGCATTGAATTCGCGGAATTGTCCAGCCAGTTCAGCGCAGTTCCTGATGGGCGGGGACGATCCAGGCCGAACGATGGGCGTCAAAACCGATTTTGGGGTAAAAGCCTTCCGCCTTGGGGGCGGACAACAGGATGAGCTTCGCTTTGGCGCCGAGTTTCGACTTGGTGACGGCGATCAATTGCCGGCCGATGCCTTGTTTCTGGTAGGCGGCGTCCACGGCCAGATCCGACAGGTAGCAGCAATACTCGAAGTCAGTGAGGGAGCGGGCGACGCCGACCAGTTTGTCCTTGTGCCACGCGGTACAAAGCAGGTTGGCGTGCTGCAGCATGGCTCGAATGCATCGGTCATCGTCCACCGGCCGGCGTTCGGCCAGGGTTGAGCGTCGCAGCAGGTCAATAAATTCTGTCCCGGTGATTTTGCGGGTCGTGTCGTATTGGATGTCCATGGCGATATTCAACGCGGGGGAACTGAGCCACGCCCAAACAAAGGTGTCAACAGCGAAGCTGGCTTGTTGGCAGCTGGAAATTCTTCGCCGGACTCAACCCTTTACCTTAATCCGCATCGTTGTAGCGCAGGCGTCCTCGCCTGCGGGTCCACCCGGGCGTCTCGCCGGGTGTTCCTCCCGACAGCGGGACGCTGTCGGAACCCGCAGTCGGGACGACTGCGCTACGCTTCACCTTAATCCGCAAGACGGTCATGGAGTGGCCGGGGAAGGCATGTTTGAAGGCGGGGCCGGCCGGCTTGAACGCGCGGGTTTTGGGCGCAACCTTGGTCGGTTCAGCGAACGAGTTCACGTCGCCCAGGCTGGAGCCGGCAAGCACGGTTTCCGTACCCGCGCCGAGGCGTTTGGCGCCGTTCAGGTTCATCTGCGCCGAAATTGCCCTGGCTGTGGAATTGACGACTTTCAGAATGATTTCGCCCGTCTTGTCAGCGCGCGCGGCGCTGACATAAAGGTTTTCAACACCAGCCGCGGATTTCCTGATTCCGCCAAGCCGGGTGGGGAGAACGACGTCGCCGCGGTTACGGCTGAACAGTTGTTGGACGTAGTAATTGGGCGTGCCGTAGATGCGCAGGTTGTCCACCCAGATGAGATTGGGAGTCCATTGCCAGGCGTCGGCATGGCCGAACAGCGGCGCGTAGGAAGCCATGCGCACGACATCGGCGTTGCGTTCCAGGCCTGTCAGGTAAGCCGCCTCGGAGAGAGCGCATTCGAGCGTATTCCGGTTTTTAGTGCTGACCATGGCGACGCTTTGCGCGGCGTATTCGCCCATGAAAACTTTTGGCCCGTGACGGTCGTAATGATCGTAGCGATGGGTATTGGTGAAGAACCAGGCTGGATTCGCGTAACAATGTTCATCCACGATGTCGGCATTGCCCAGCTCGCGCAGTTTTGACCAGATGAATTTGAAACGTTCATCATCCGGCAATGGCCCGGCAGCGGAGACCAGCTGAATTTCCGGATGTTTTTCCTTGAGCACTTTGGCGAAACGCGAGTAACGCTCGATATAATGCGGCCCCCATTGTTCATTGCCGATGCCGAGCAGCTTCATATTGAACGGCCGGGGATGTCCCATCGATGCGCGGTGAGCGCCCCAGGGACTGCTGGCGGGGCCATTGGCGAACTCGATCAGATCGAGCGCGTCCTGGATGTAGCGGTCCAGCCGGTCCATCGGGCACAACTCTCCGGAATTGAACTGGCAGGCCATGCCGCAGTTGAGAATGGGCAGCGGCTCGGCGCCGAGGTCTTCGCATAATTGAAAGTATTCAAAGAAGCCGAGGCCGAACGACTGAAAATAGTCCGGCGTGGGACGGTGGATGAATTCATAATTCCAGCGGTTGACGAGCAACGGGCGTTTTTCCACCGGGCCGATGGTTTTTTCCCATTGGTAACGGCGTTCGAGCACGCTGCCTTCCACGATGCAGCCGCCGGGAAAACGCAGGAAACCGGGTTTCAGGTCGGCGAGCATTTGCACCATGTCCGCGCGCAGGCCGCCGGGACGGTGCTTCCAGGTGTGCCGCGGGAAAAGTGACACCTGGTCGAGGTCCACGGCGCCCTTGCCTTCCAGGACAATCTGAAGGCGGGCCTTCGGATCCGTGTCTTTGGGGCGCAAGGTGGCGGTATATTTTTTCCAGCCGGAGGAGAACCTCTTCAACGCTGCCGAGGCCAGCAAAGTGCCGTCGGCGCCGTACAATTGCACGTTCACCAGCGGTGCGCCGGACACGCCGCGGATTCGGGCGGAGAAATCGTAGGTCTCGTCCTGGCGCAACCCGATGCCGCGAAATCCCTCATTCGCCACGCCGAACGGGGCGGTGCCGGCCGATTGGATGCGCAGGTAACGGGGACTGGCCGGCTCGAAGGGGTTATCTTCCCGGATGGCCAATTCGCCGGTGGCCAGGCTCGGGCTGATTTTGGTCCAGCCCATGAGCGGGTCGGGGAACGCAAAGGAACGGTTCTTCACCAGTTCAGCATAGAGGCCGCCGTCGGCGCCGAAGTTGATGTCTTCAAAAAAAATGCCCCACATGGCGGGGTTAATTTTCGCGCCGGGCCGGCCGGTCAGGACGGTGATGGAAACCGGGTTTTTAGCTGCGCGGAGGATTGGTTCAGCCTGATTCATGAGCGCGGCAACTTAACGCATGCGAACTTGAACACAATTCAAAACCGGCTGTAAAAAATGGCGATTTTTTTTCGCAAAATGGCGATTGGCTAACGAGGTGCGGAGGGTATGCTGATTTGATTAAAAGCATTGCGCCGCGAAACTTCTCATCAGAATTGTCCGCTGGATATGTGCGCCACGGTCACAAATAATGTGACCAGAAAACGGCAAACTTGTTTAACGTGAAAATCTTTTCCGGTTCCCGAATGGCTGCCCGGTTTGTGCTTGGCCTGATGATGGCGGGCTTGGGAGCCGGTGCCCGGGAGCCACTGACCCTTTCCGTCACCGGTCCGGCCGGTCGCGACGTGATTACCGGCACGTTGACCTACAAAATCAACGTCAAGAACCCGTCGGCGTCCCCGGTTTTCGATGTGCCGGTGACCGATACCCTGCCGGTACAGACAGAGTTGATGGGGGCCACGAATTACTACAGCCACTTCGGCCGGATCTCGACCATCGGGTCAAACGTGGTATTCGACTTCGACCGGATCAACGGTTCGGATACGGCGCGCATGACGGTGACCGTTCTGCCGCTGGCGGTCGGTTCCGTTACCAATGTAGTTTCGGTTTCGGCCACGGGGATGGCCGACCCCATCGTCGCCACGAGCGCGGTCAAGGTACTCTCGACCCAGGTGAGCATCCATGACCCCGCGATGGCAAAGGAGGGCGACACTTATTACCTTTTCAGCTCCGGGCCGGGAATCATGTTCTATACTTCCGGGGACATGATCCATTGGAAGCTGGGCGGCCGCATTTTTGCCGGTGAACCGTCCTGGGCGAAGAGCGTGGCCAGCCGCTTTGATGGCCGGGAATGGGCTCCGGACATAATTCGTCATGGCGGCAAATACTATTTGTATTATGCCGTGTCCGCCCCCGGTGAAAACAACTCGGCGAT
>DATEGR010000363.1:0-8843 GCA_035279985.1 Verrucomicrobiia bacterium | reverse complement strand
CGCCGGAAGAATTCAAAAATGCCGCCCGGTTTGGCCATTTGGAAGTGGCGCTGGAAACTTTTGCCGAAAAGCTGCCAAAAGACCGGCGACTGTCGCTTCCCGGGCCGGCCAACTTCACCGTTCCCCTGGCGCTGGTTTGTCCCCGGCAAGGTTCCATTCTGTTTGAAACCGGCAAGACCGGCGGCAACGAGGCCGTGGCCGCGATCAACAACATTATTTTCCGGCTGCTTTCGACCACGCCGCCGGGCAAGGTGACCTTCACTATTTTTGACCCGGTCGGGCTCGGCCAGAATTTCGCCGCGCTGATGCACCTGGCCGATTACGAGGAAAGTTACATCAATAGCCGCATCTGGACGCAAACCGTGCAGTTCGAGGAAAAACTTGCGGAGCTGAACGAGCACATGGAAAAAGTCATCCAGATGTATCTGCGCAATGAATATGCGACGATCTCGGAATACAACGCCGAGGCCGGCGCCATCGCCGAAAAATATCATTTTCTCGTCATCGCTTCGTTTCCGGTAAACTTCAGTGAAACCGCCGCGCGGCGGCTCCGGAATATCGCCGCCAGCGGTGCGCGTTGCGGCGTTTACACCCTTATCCAGTGGGACCAGCGGCAGGCCCCGCCGCAGGAATTTGTTCCCGATGAACTCCGTAAAAACAGCGTTTGCCTGACGCCTGCCGAAAAGGGTTTCAGGTTGTCCACCTGGCATGCATCGGGAACCAGATTGTTGCTCGATCCGCCGCCGCCGCCGGAAACCGCCACCCGTTTTCTCCATCAAATGGGTGAGAGCGGCAAGGATTCCACGAGGGTCGAAGTGCCTTTTGCACAGGTGGCGCCGACGGAGGCTGATTTCTGGCAGGAAGACACGACCGACGAACTGCGCGTGCCGATTGGCCGTTCCGGCGCCATCAAATTGCAATACCTCGCCATTGGCAAGGCCACGCGCCAGCACGGGTTGATCGCCGGCAAGACCGGTTCGGGCAAGTCCACCCTCTTTCACGTCATCATCACCAACCTGGCGTTGTGGTGCAGCCCCGAACAGGTCGAGTTTTATCTGGTGGACTTCAAAAAAGGCGTGGAGTTCAAGTGCTACGCCACCCGCCGGTTGCCGCACGCAAAGGTCGTTGCGATTGAGAGCGACCGCGCCTTCGGCTTGAGCGTGCTCGAACGCGTGGACGCGGAACTGCGGCGACGCGGCGATTTGTTCCGCAAGGTCGGGGCGCAGGATCTCGCCGGTTACAAACGGGCGGGTGGTACCGAATCCATGCCGCGGTCATTGCTGATGATTGACGAATTTCAGGAATTTTTTGTGGAGGAAGACCGTGTTTCCCAGGGCGCGGCCGTCTTGCTGGACCGCATCATCCGGCAAGGCCGCGCGTTCGGGATTCACGTGTTGCTCGGCTCGCAAACCCTGGGTGGGGCCTACACCCTGGCCCGTGCCACCATCGGCCAGATGGTGATCCGCATCGCGCTTCAGTGCAACGAGGCGGATGCGTACCTGATTATGGACCAGGACAATCCCGCGCCGCGGCTGCTTTCCCGGCCCGGCGAAGGCATTTACAACGATGCGGCCGGTTCGATTGAAGGCAACAGCCCTTTTCAAACCGTATGGTTGCCCGACACTGAGCGTGACCGTTATCTGGCAAAAATCCGCGAGCGCGCCGACAAAAACCGCTATCCGGGGCCGATTGTTTTTGAAGGCAACGCTCCCGCAGATATCGGGGAAAACATCCCGTTACGCACAACGCTCGAATCTCCGGCCACCCAACCGGCGGTGCCGGCGCGCATCTGGCTGGGGGCGCCCAATTCCATCAAGGGTCCCACCGAAGCTGTTTTTCAAAGACAGAGCGGCAGCAACCTGCTCATCGTGGGACAGAGCGAGGAACGCACCCTGACACTCCTGTCGGTGGCCCTGGTCTCGCTCTCGGCGCAATACCCGCCGGGAAGCGTGCGCTTCATCCTGCTTGACAGCACGCCGCCCGGTTTGCCGCAACACGGATTTTTGCAGCGCATCCTCCGGTCCGTTCCGCATGAAGTAACGCCGGTCAACAACAGCAATCTCGACGAGACCATGCATGGTCTGGCGGAGGCATTAAAACGGCGCGCCGATGATGAAAAGGCAAAATCACCGGAAACCTTTATTTTGATCCAGGGTTTGCAAAATTTCAAAAAACTGCGGCAGGAGGAGGAATTCAGTTTTTCCTCCAGCGATGCCGGGGCCGCCGCCAGCCCGGCCGTGGTACTGCTCAATCTGATCAGCGAAGGGCCGGGACATGGCATGCATGTGATCGCCGCCTGTGACACTTACAACAACGTGACCCGTTTTCTGGGGCGAAAGGCCGTGAGCGAATTCGAAATGCGCGTGCTTTTCCAGATGAGCGCCAGCGATTCCGCCAGCCTGATTGACAATCCCGACGCAGCCACCCTCGGGCTGCATCGTGCGCTTTTTTACAACGACCGGGAAGGTTATCTCGAAACCTTCCGTCCCTATGCGCAGCCCGGCAACGAATGGATTGAAGAAGTCGCGCGGAATCTGGCGTCTCTTCATGGTCCCACCAATCAAGTAAAAAGCTGACGCCGCTTTTTTGTGGCAGAAGCTCGTCAATGACAAATCATAAATAAAAAGTGGCGCGCCCGCCGCGATTCGAACGCGGGACCACCTGCTTAGAAGGCAGATGCTCTATCCAACTGAGCTACGGGCGCAGCAAGGGGACATTAGTAGCTGACACACGCCGGCGCAAGCGCCGGCTGTGGTTTGTGGTTGACGAATATTTAAACAGAAGCGGTTCCGGCGTTCAGCGAGTCAGACTAATCTGGCCTTTCAGAAAATCTGCAAGAGCGACTCCGGTTTTTAAAACTTTCTACGCCAATTAATGCTTCCAGGTCGCCATTTGTTAACCTGGTCCAGGCAAATTGCTTGTAGATTTTCGGCTAAATTTCTGTTTAAATACTATTTGACTTTGAAGTTATTTTATTGTACATCTATTGTCACAAAACTGGGCAGATAACGTTGTTAATGTCGATGTCGTGTTTGTTGTTTATTATTAGCCATAAGGGAATATGTACACCTCCTTAAAAACCCCATTTTATAGCACTTTTTTAAAATCCGCAGGCGTTTTTTGGTTGCTGCCAGTTTTTATCGTTTTTTTAGCTCAGTCTGGTAATGCTGATCAGTCTTCACTTTTGTCCCTGACAACCCCCGATCAGGTGCAGGTCAACTGGACCTCGGGGCCTGCCGATGCGAGTCTGGGCACGTTGGCTGACATAAAAATTCCCAAAGGCTATCGCTTCACCGACTCAACCGGAGCCGGTGCTTTGCTGGGGAGAATGAACAATCCAATTCCTCAAGGTTTGGTGGGTATCATCGCTCCCGAATCGGGACAATGGTGGGTGGTTTTGACTTACAAGGAAATTGGTTATGTGAAGGACGTGGATAAGGGGGGCATCGATGCGGCAGCGGTTTTGAAGACAATTTCTGATCGTGCCAACCGTCAAAATGAAGACCGGACGATACACGGTTTGCCGCTGATTACGTCAGTGGACTGGGCCCTGGCGCCGGTGTTTGATGCCAAAACGCATGCGGTGGAATGGGCGGTTCGAGCCAAGACCCAATCCGCCGAAGTGGTCAATCACACCGTGCGTTTGCTGGGCCGGCAAGGGATGCTGGATGCCACGGCGGTAGCGCCTTATCAAACCAAGGCTGGCGCCAATCTGGTTCCATTGAAGGAACTGGTAAAAAATATCTCATTTAAGCAGGGACAGCGCTACACGGACTATCAGGACGGAGACAAAGTTTCTGATATTGCACTGGCCGGGCTTATCACCGGGGATGACGATTCCCTGGCTTCACAAAAGAGTGACGTTGCCGCCTCCAACAAAAGTGCAGGCGGGTGGGGTTGGTATGTTTTAGCCGGTGTCATCGCAGGCGGAGGCGTCATGCTGGTTCGCGGAGTTGTTCAACGACATCACAAAGGTCGTCGCGTACCTTCAGCCGGTTCTTTCATTGTGGGCAACGGAATTGGTAATGGCAATGGACATGTCCACGCATCCGCGGTCGCGACTCCGCCCACACCCGCCACGGCAGGCAACGGTTTGCAATCGAGCAAGGTAAAAACCGATGAAGTCAAGCCGGGCGGCGTAAAGCCGCAGGTTGTTGTGACTCAAAATGGATCGAATGGGTCAGCTCATCGTCCCGGCGCACGTCGCAAGAAGGTCTTTGATTATCACCGGTTCTATACCGACACGGTCATGAAACTTTCCTCGAGCGGATACACCGCAGAAGTCACCCCCCGCAATGGTCATACCAATGGACACTCAGATGGTCATTCATCGGCCCCCGCTATGGAGGCTCAACCCGCCTCGTATGGGGCCATGAATCAGGCCATTGTTCAGTCTCATTTGGATTTGATCGCCAATCAGAAGGCACTCATCGAGGAACAGAAACGCCTGGTTCAGCAACAAACCAGGCTCATTGAAGAGAAAAGCAAGCTCATTGAGGAACAAAATGAGATTCTTGTGCGGCAATCGGCAATGATCGAGAGCCAGTATTCCCTGAAACTTGAGTCCTGAGGCCGATCCAGCCTCACCTGTGTTCGGAGTCTTGTCCCGGCGGGTTCGCCGGGACGGGAGCACTGGGTTTCTCAGTGGGCGCGTTGGATATGAATTCAAAAGCCGGAACAAGGTGGTTTAAACTTGTATGCGCGGGATTCACCTGGGGCGCGTTGGTTTTGGTTTCCCGGAGCGCAACTTTCACACTTTCGAATACCAACTTTGTCGCGATTAATACCGATACGAGTCCGCCGACCGAGGCGGTACCTTACCCTTCCAGTATCGGGGTTGCCGGACTGAACGGCCAGATTGTGACCAAAGTCACGGTAACACTTCAGAACTTCAGCCACAAATTTCCAAGCGATGTGGACATTCTTCTGGTCGGCCCGCAGGGGCAGAAGGCGATTCTAATGGCAAATGCAGGCGGACAGGACAGATATAGCGTAACCAATCTCACGCTTGTATTTGACGACGACGCCACAAATTCTTTGCCCTTGTTCACAAACCTGGTGTCAGGCAAGTTCAAGCCAACCAACGGATATTTAGATCCTTATTTTGGTTACTCGAGTCTTCCTTTTAATTTTCCTTTGCCTGCTCCGCCGGGCAATTCAAATTCGCTGTCATCATTGTCGCTGTTTAAGAACACCGATCCGAGTGGAACCTGGAATTTGTTCGTCGTGTCTGATGTTTCTGGAGATTCAGGCACGATTTCCAACGGTTGGAGTTTAAATCTCTCTGTGGCGGTTCCCCTTCAGATAATTAAATCCCAGACGAATGTTGTTATTTCCTGGCCGGCGTCAGCGACGAATGGACATCTCCAACTGTCGCCTACCCTCTTTGGCCCAAACACCTGGACCAATGTAGCCACCCCGCCGGCCGCTTATTCCGGTCGCCTTAACGTCACCAATCCCCTTCTGGGAGGGAATGCCTTTTACCGCCTGGTAACCAATTGAAATCACGAAGGATCATCAAGGTGATCAAAGCCAACATTCAAACTCAATAACGAGCCAATAATTAATAATTAAAACTAATATGTCAATTTTCTTATTTAATTCCATTTGACTTTCAGGACGATGTGTCCTATTTTACAACATAACTGGCGCATAATCAGACACTGGATTAAAGTAGTAAAGCTGTGAAAAATATCCTTCCATGGAGCCCGGGCGTTGTAATCGGAGTTGGCGTTGTCCTGGCTGCGATGACGTTTTTCTCGACGAACCTGAGTGCTGCGGGAATTATCTACCAATTTGACACGCCTTTTCCTACGGACCCCAGCCCCGCGGCGCCTGCTCCATGGATTACCGCTGATTTTGAAAATGTCAGTGGTGGAGTTAATTTGACTGTTTCCGCTGTCGGATTAACCGGCAGCGAATTTTCCAGCGAGATATACTTTAATTTGGATCCAGGTCTGGCCCTGGATCAATCCAGTTTGGTCTTTAACGAAACGGCTTCCAGCGGCAGTTTTTCCACCCCGACAATTTCTCAAGCGGCCGGAGACAATAATTACAAGGCTGATGGCGACGGCAAATACGATTTCCGTTTCAACTTTGGAACGGCCAGTGGAACGACTTTTGGAGCGGGAGATTCCATAACCTACTTTATCAGCGGCATTCCGGGTTTAATGGCCAGCAGCTTTTCCTTCAAAAGTGAGCCGGCCGGTGGCAGTGGTCCCTTTTATGCGGCGGCACACATTCAGTCGCTGGCCGGTGGTTTAAGCACATGGATTGAACCGGGCGGCGGCCCCATGATCACTCCGATTCCAGAACCTGCGCCAATGGCGCTCCTGGGTGTTTCCGCAATGTTTTTCGGCGCCTTACGCCTTCGAATACTATTTCTTCGGAAAAGAGTTTATGCGGTCGCGCAAATAAACCGTTGCGCCCAAAGCACTAACTTTCGATCACGTTGATTTCGACCGGCTCGACGTTCACGCCGTTTTTCTCCAGCCACTTGATGGCGGCGCCGACTTCGCTGCGGGCACCATCCAATTCCAGACAGACGATGCCGATTTCATCGGTCACGCTCGCCTGACGGATGTTGGTGACGACCTTGAATTTGTGCCCGACCTCCCAGATGAACGGCTTCTTGATCAGTCTGGGGGGATACATCAACCACAGGCGTTGCTGAGTGGGGGTGGTAGCCTTCGTGGCCGGCAAAGATTTTTTAGTAGCTTTGGGCATGGTGGTAAAATTTACGATTGCTGATTTACGATTTACAATAGCTTCATTTCAATGCTTCGACTCTTCAACCCTTCACCCGCCCGCGATGGCGGGGATGATGCTGATTTCGTCGCCGTCTTTTAATGGTGTTTGCTTGTTTTTCAGGAAGCGGATGTCTTCCTCGTTCACATACACGTTTACGAAGCGGCGCACCTCGCCTTTTTCATCCACCAGTCGTTCCTGGATGCCGGGGTAGCGCGACTGCAATTCAGCAATGGCCTCGCCAATCGTGGTGGCGTTGACTTCGACCAGCTCCTCGTTGTTGGTCAACTTGCGCAGCGGCGTTGGGATTCGGACTTTCTTTGGCATAAAATTACACGTTTACTTTATCTTCCTGCGCCAGCAGGGCTTCGAACTCGCGCAAACTCGGCTTGATTTCGCGTGGTTTGCCCACATGGCCATCCACGGCGTCAAGCGTCTTCAAGCCGTTGCCGGTTACGCAGAGGACGGCGGAATCATCCCGCGGAATTTTGCCCGAAGCAATGAGTTTCTTGGCCACCCCCACCGTCACGCCGCCGGCAGTCTCGGCAAAGATGCCTTCCGTTTCCGCGAGCAGTTTGATGGCGTCGCGAATTTCATCGTCGGTCACGTCTTCCGCTGCCGCACCGGTGTCCCGCATCACGCGCAGCGCGTAGAAGCCATCTGCCGGCGTACCGATGGCCAACGACTTTGCAATCGTATTGGGCTTGACCGGCTTGAAGAAATCGAGTCCGGCTTTTTGCGCCATGGAAATCGGCGAACATCCCGTCGCCTGCGCGCCGTGAACGGCGTATTTCGTCTCCGGTACCAGCCCGAGCTTGATGAACTCCTGATAGCCTTTCTGGATCTTGGTCAGCAACGAGCCCGACGCCATCGGCACAACGGTGTGTCGCGGGATGCGCCAGCCATATTGCTCGGCGATTTCATATGCCATGCTCTTGGAGCCTTCGGCGTAATACGGCCGCATATTCACATTTACAAACGCCCAGCCGAACTTGCCGGCGATTTCGGCGCAGAGCCGGTTCACTTCGTCGTAATGGCCCTTGATGCCGATGACTTTCGCGCCGTAAATCAGCGAGTTCAGGATTTTGCCCTGCTCCAAATCGTGCGGAATGAACACGTACGATTTCAGTCCGGCGCTGGCGGCATTGGCCGCGACGGAGTTCGCGAGATTGCCGGTTGAGGCGCACGCCACGGTGTCAAAACCGAGCTCCTTCGAGCGGCTCAAGGCGACGCTTACGACGCGGTCTTTGAATGACAGGGTGGGGTAGTTCACCGTGTCGTTTTTGATCCACAATTCGCGGATGCCGAGCTTCTTCGCGAGCCGGTCGGCTTTTACGAGCGGTGTGAAACCAACTTGCAGCCCGACGGTCGGGTCGTTCGCCACCGGCAGCAATTCGCGGTAACGCCACATCGTTTGCGGACGCGTTTGTACCGCCCCTTTGGTGAGCGATTTCTTGATGCGCTCGTAATCGTAGACCACTTCCAGCGGACCAAAGTCGAATTCGCAGACGTGATTGGCCGTGAGTGGATACTCGCGACCGCACTCGCGGCACTTCAGTGCTTTCATGTAACCGTGTTGTTCACTCATAAAGTTTCAATTTATTGGTAGGGTCGGCGCGCTGCGCCGACCGAACGCCGCAGCGCGGCGTCCCTACCTCGTTTCAGGGCAACAAAAAAACCCCGACTCATGTGAGAAGGGGCTGACAAAATTTGCGCACGCTTCTCATTTTTCCCCGACACCCGCCGGGGCTGGAATTGGCACCTGGTCGCCCCGAACGAATTCAGAGCCGGTTGCCGTGGCTTCATCGGGCCAGTCCCTCAGCCACTCTGCATGAGACCGTTGTATCAACGGATGCGGATAAGTTGATTGATAAGCTGTGTCCTGTCAACTGATTTTTGAGCCCGGTCGGCTCAATAGACCACAATGGAACGTACCGGCAGGCTCTTCAATTGAATGCGGCCATTCAGGAATTTCAATTCAATGAGAAAGGCGGCTTCCAGGATTTCCGCCCCAAATTTGTTCACCAAAGCAATGGCGGCAGCGGCGGTACCACCGGTCGCCAGCAAATCGTCAATCAGCAGCACGCGTGCGCCAG
>DATEGR010000362.1:0-7314 GCA_035279985.1 Verrucomicrobiia bacterium | reverse complement strand
TGATGATATAATCTGCCGTACCACCGCCGCCCGAGTTTTGAAAACCCAGGTACAGGTCATTTTGCACGAATGAGTTCTGCGCGAATATCGATTGGGAAGCCAGAATGGCCCCGCCGGCCAGTAGTGCTGCTGTTGTCAAATATTTCATATTTCGTGTTTGTTTTTTTATCGCCATTGATTTTTAAACCTTTTGCTTTCCCACAAAAATGCGCTGACGCCCTAAAGCCTCCTGTCATTCAACCCCCAGGACTTTCATTTTTAGTTGGCATTTCTCGAATATTTCGTCTGCTGCCTCGCTCACAGATCGTGGTTGACGGCAAACACCCTATCAGGACAAAGATTACTTTTCTGCAAGGTGCAGGACATGGCCAGCCTGTTTTCGGACTTGGAAATTTGAGTCGTAACCTATTATGGGTATGAGACTTAAACATGACATTCCAACCCGGTATGGACTCCGGCGGGTTTTGTCATCGAAAGTTAACGTTAGCAGCACCGCGCCGCAGTATTCCCTGTAATTGATTCAGGAATCCTATTTGTTTCAATGAAAAGCAGCCGGATTGATGTTCAAAGGTTGCCCGCTGGCAGCGGCGGCCGCCACCTGGGGTTGGTACCACGCATAATATTGCTGCTGCTCGTAAGCCATGTAGCCTTGGCCGCCAAGCAGGCCGTTCAACTGTTGGTTCGCGTTCTGCAGGGCCTTTTGCCATTGGGTCAGGGCACTTGGGTCGTTGGGGTCGGGGGCTGACCGGCTGCCAACCGTGCCGGTTGTACTTGCACTCGGGTTCGCAGCGTCGCCGGAATTTTGATTCAGGCCGCTGATCTCATTCTGGAATTGCTGGCGCACCTGGGCAATCGCCGATTGTTGCTCGGCAGTGAAGCCCAGAGCACTCCAATCCGGGTTTTGGAGGAACAACGGGACGGAAGGTGATTCCGTTCCGGCACTTGAAAACGGCATGGAAATCCCGGCAACCTTGCCAATGCCACCCCCCCGCCTGCGATTCGCCGCACTTTGCTCCGGGGCGGTGGACCCTGCGACTTCGTTACCACCGCCGTTCTCCTCCGTCCCATTGCTCGCGCTTTGCGCCACGGTCGCGGTTCCGGCCGGCGGGTACGCTCCCAGCAGGCCGGCAACCAGTTGCATCTCCCGTGACCGCGACCACGGTCCGGCGCCGGACCCGTCCAGTCCCAGCTCACGGCGCTCCCAGGCAAACGCCCGGGCCGTGTCGCCCCGGACAATGTCCTCGATGGTGGGTTCCGGGCAGCCGATGGCGCGCAGGTTGGCAATGTAAGCCCGATAATCCGTGGCTGACACAAGCTGATCCCAACGCAATGGCGCTGGTTTCACATCTGAGGCGGTCGCAGCAATCGGAACCGCCGCCAGCGGCGGGGCGGTTGAGTGCTTGCGCTGGTTCGTCAGGAGAAAAATCACGCCGCCCAGCAAAGCCAGATTCAATAAAATGGAAATTCCAAGCGTTGTTTTCATCTTCATTTCAATTTCAGTTGGCAGCCCGTCCAGGAATTCCGATTCGTTCGTAGCCGCCGACGTGAGGAGGCGGAATTCATCTGAGAGCCGGAGCGTTCTGTCCGCCTCGTTGCCTCGGCGACTACTTTCCCAAGTGGCTGCTAAATCCAAAGGCCAGCCCCGAAAGCTTTCGGGGCTGGCCGTGTGTCGAAGCCTTTTTCAACCCGTCTTCAACAATTAGAACGACGGGAAACTCACGTCGCTGCTCTTCGTGACAAACATCAGCGAGTACGGAATCGCAGCATCATGTCCACCCGGAGCAACTCCTAAATTCTGCGAGATTATTTTGCTCGAAACCGCGTTCAACAGGACGTTACCTACCGTGTCCTGAATGCCGCTGATTTGGAATTTGCCATACAGGTGTTCATGGCCCCAATACCACCACTGGCCGTTTTCGATGTTGTTGTTGTTTGACATTATGCCGTCCACGGTCACCCAGTCGTTGGTATTATTAAAAAGCGGGGGAGTTTGACCGCCGTTATTTCCCGTGTTCAGGGCGTCACTCGGGCTAAGATAACCGATGGCAAACCAGCCCGTGCCGGTGTTGTGAACCGGATCCAACTGCTGGCAACTCCCCGAGGTGCTGCTGGTACCTGTGTTGGCCAACGCCTTGGCCACGCCGCCGCCGCTTTCATAGCCGTTGTTCCCCTCATTCTGGAGGACGAGGGCTGTACTCTGCGACGGGTCGCGGTTGTCAACGCCGTAACCGATGGAGTTTTGTACCACGCCACGATGGGAGCCATAATTGCTGTCAGACAGAAAGTTCATTCGGGTGCCGGAACCGAGGTTGCGGCCGACCAAATAAACATCCATGAGGTCATTCGGATTGCCGGTGATGAACCAGGCCGGCGTATAGCCGTTGGCCGTCAGCGTGATGATTTGGGGAAGGGTGATGTTGCTGCAGTCAAGCCAGTCCTGTGAAGGATTTGGATTCACATTCCGGGTCATCGTGAAGGTGACTACGCCTTGCGAACCGTAATCCTTCAGGGCCGTCACGGTGTTGTTGGTCGCGGGCGTCCAGGAAACCGCCTGGGACGTGTCCGCCTGGGCCAGGTCCGCGCCGTGGGAGCTGCCTTCAAGGCTTGCGCCATTGGCGCCATTGGGATTGGCGGACTGTACGTTGCCCGCAGCCGTTAACGTGGCGGTGGTGTAATCAACCCAGGTTTCCGGCGAACCGGCCAGCGGGGTGGTCGTTCCATCGCGGCGTACGTTTTGCAACGTGGTATTGCACGCCGAGGCGATGCCCGCTTCCGAGCCGCTCCACGCGCAATCTATGTACACGGCCTGGCCATTGGTGAGGGTGCCATGGAAAACCATGTAATTGGCGCCGCTGGCAGAGCTGTTGCCCCATGTCCCATAAGTGATCGTGCCGGCTTGAAACACGGCATTGCTCGTGCCCGTGTTGTCGGACAACGAAGAGAATACTGTCGAACGGAAGGCCGTTGAACCGGTCAGATAAACGACGGGATCCGTCGCCATCGCTTGGGAAACAATGCCCATAGCGACCAGTGCGGCCGTTATTTGAGTGCTGATTTTCATAATCTTATATTAGTCTGGTGGTGTTTACTGTTTATTGTTTGGTTTTGTGCATTGTTGTTTAGTGGCGAACTAGCTTACGAATTTTTTGCTGTTGAACCGGCGGCGGAACGAAAGCAGCAGGAGACCCGCGCCACCGAGCAGAGCCAAGATGGTCGGTTCGGGCACGGCTTGGGGCGTGAAGGTCAGGCTGGAGTTGCCGCTGGTGAGATCCAGCGTGAAATAGCCGACATAGGTGTAAGGCTGACCGCTGCTGCCGCGAGCATCCCCCGAATCGCTGGTTTCCCAAAGATCCTCATACAGCACGCTGGAAGTGTTGACCCCCGAATCCGGATTAAAGCCGGCATTCCCATAGAAACTGCTGGTGTTGAGCGTTGGCTCAACATAAGCCTCCCAGGACTTGCTGCTATCCAGCAAACCAGTCCCGGCCGAAGGCGCGATCAGCTGTGTGAGCGTTGATTCTGTGCTGTTGTCAATTGATTGTTTCGTCAGCCCTGCGGGCGCTGAGGAACCCGCCAGTGCTGGAGTTCCGATGTTGCTGGTGCGCAACGCCGTTCCATAAACCACCGCTGTTCCACTGTTAAAGGCGCTGTTGGCTGCGCCGACCACGCCGCCAAGAATTTGGGATGAGGCGCCCTGGAGCGAGGCGCTGTTAAAAAGGCTCAACGAAAAGTCACTGCTGAGGTCAACGACGGACGCCTGGCCGACAATACCGGAAGCCGCGCCGAGGTTGATGATATAGTCCGCCGAACCGCCGCCATTCAGATTTTGAAAACCCAGATACAGGTCGTTTTGCACGAATGTCTGAGCGAATATCGATTGGGAAGCCAGAATGCCCCCGCCCACCAGTAATGCCGCTCCAGTTAATATTTTCATAAATTTGCGTTTGTTTCTTTTTTTCTTGCGTTGAGTTTTTGAGTCATTGCTTTGGCCTCCCACCCAAAAGTGGTTTGACGGGGTGACTTTATCACGGAGCAACTCCCTTTTGCTGCATGTCAGCGGACATGGGTTGCTCATTTTAAGACCTCCCAGCCGAAGTCGTAACATGTTATCGGACTGATTATTAAAACGGTGAGCGGCCGTTGAGGTGGAGTTTAGCGAGCTTTGTCGCCAAAAGGTAACTTTGACCGCTTCAAAAGAATTTGAACTTCCTGATCTGACAAGGGGCGCGGATTTCTGCCATCCGCAACGGTCGGATCGGCGGAAGCCGGCCGCGAGTTGAGACAGCCCGCGCTTCCTCCGGATTGAATCCGGTTGCCCCGGCGACTGCTGCTCAGCCGGCCGTTCAACGCATCCGAACCGCGCGGCGGCGGTTCGTAACCGATTTGTAACCGGCGCGCCACGAATTCGCCGCATTAACACGGCAGCATTCCCGCCGGATGCGATTAATCAAAGCAAGGCGCCGGGCAATCGGGCTCGCAGGGATTATCGTGGTGGCCGCCATTAGCGTGGCGACCCGGGGATCGTGCGCGGATTCTTCCAACACCAACGCCACCGACCCGTTGCTGGATTTGTTCATCAAGAAGGGCTTTGTAACGCAGCAGGAAGCGGAACAGGTCGAATCGGAGGCGGAGGCGCTTCGCACCAATGAAATGCAAATGCCATCGCCGCCGCTGTCCAAATGGAAAATCAGTGAAGGCCTTAAGAATGTTGAGTTGTTTGGCGATGTCCGCCTGCGTTACGAGGACCGTTCGGAGGAAGACCCGGCGGGGAACAGCATTGATCTGCAACGTTTTCGTTACTCAGTGCGGGTAGGGTTGCGGGGCGACCTGTTTGACCACTTTAACTACGGCTTCCGGTTGGATACCGGCGCCAATCCGCGTTCCTCTTTTATCACTGCGGGCACCTCCTCGAGCAGCGGGCCGTACCAGGGGCCGTTCGGCAAATCCAACTCGGGTATCAACATCGGCCAGGTTTACCTCGGCTGGCAACCCTGGAACTGGCTGGGCATCACGGTGGGCAAAATGCCCAATCCGCTCTACACCACGCCCATGGTCTGGAACGGAAACATCAGCCCGGAAGGCTTTGCGGAACGCTTGAAGTACCCCGTGGGTCCGGTGGATTTCTTTGCCACGTTTGGACAATTTCTTTACGCCGACTTAAACCCGGATTCCGCCAGCCAGGGTTTGGGGATCGGATTCCTGTCGGGCTCATCATCGGGATCAGGCAGCGGACAAAAGACGGATAATATTTTCATGTTCGCCTGGCAGGGCGGTTTGGATTATCATATCACCACCAACATTTCCGCGAAGATCGCGGCCACCCTGTATAATTACCAGGGACTCCAGTCGAGCTCAGAAAATCCCGGAACTACTGCTGATTCACCTTATTTTGGCGATCCCTATGTCGGTGAAGGGGCGTATTACCTGGCTGGCGGGGCCGCGCAAAGTTTTGCCCCCGGCTACAGTGGATACAACCCGGGGCACGACTTCTCCCTTTCCACCGTTCCCGGTTCCGGAAGCATTAGTTTCCCCTTTAATCAAGTCGGTCTCAACCACCTCCTGGTGGTTGAAATTCCCTTTGAATTCAATTTCAAAATCAGCCGGCTGGATGCGCGGGTGTTTGGCGACGTGGCCTATAACCTTCAAGGCAAACAACGCGCCGAAGATGCCGCCACCACCTATCAGAATATTTTATCTACGCTCGCCGCGGTCCCCGGTTCAACGACTATTGCCACCAATTTTCCGGCGCAAACGCATGACGTGAAAGCCTATCAAATCGGCTTTGATATTGGCAGCCGGGACAGTTTGGGCCTGGTCGGCGGAACAGCTTCACGGAGGCATGCCTGGGAAGTCAAAACGTACTGGCAACACATCGAACAATACGCGCTGGACCCCAACCTGCTGGATACGGATTTTTTTGAGGGCGTCGAAAACCTGCAGGGCATTTACGTGGCTGCCGGCTACTGTTTCACCGACAATCTCATCGGCACCTTCCGCTACGGCCACGCCAGCCGCATCAATGACCTGCTGGGCACCGGCGGCAGCGGTCAGGACATTCCCCAAATAAATCCTATCAAGGATTTCGACATCTATCAGGTGGATTTGACCTTCCGGTTCTGAGGCGGTCAGGCGACATTTTTCGGGAACCGGCCGTACGGGTTCATTGGCGCGTCCGGCAGGACTTGAACCTGCAACCTTCTGATCCGAAGTGAAAAGATATCGCCAAAAACCCTTGATTTTATTGATGTGCTTACGCCCAAATACGTGGAATCGCCTCCAGCTCCGTAACAAATCCCGCGACACAAATCAGGCCTTCTTCTGATTCTTTGTCGGAAGGCTCTGGTGAACTCTTTTTGACTGTTAGTTTGTGAAAAGAATTTCCATCTAAGTAGGTGTGTGACTGTAACGACACAAAGCGGAAGGACAGACAGTGCCGCAGTTTCATTTTCATGTGATATGAGAGCGTCAAGGGTGGAGACTGGAGACTCGCCAGTCTGAGTTCCGGGCTGCCGGTTAGTAACGCACGCACCAACGAATTCCTGCCTCATTGCTCTTTGTCCTTCGGAAAATATGGCCCGTAAAGCAATCCGTAATTTTTGGGGGTGAACAATTGGTAATTGGCCAGGCTCGAAACGTCGTGAGCGGGGTCGGTCGCGGAATTGACAATCTGGGTGGCTGCCGCCGTGACCAAAGCACCGATAATACCACCGCCACTGTCACCTGAACTTTGTTGGACGGTCGCCGTGCCTCCCCAAATTGTCACTCCAGTTCTTACATCCACAAGTGTTGCGTCCACGGCTACGGTCGTGACACTGGAAAGGACTTCATACTTGGAGCCGTATTTCGTGAGCGTGACGTAAAGAACGGAATCGGCGCCAATAATTTCTCCGATTTTGTTGAGTGGAACCTGGTGCATTTCGCCGGCGGTTGGCAATCCGTTTTCCTTCATGAGCTGGTCCACTTCTGCAACCGGAAAGACGTAATAGCCCATTTCCGCAAGGGGGCGTGTGACCGTGGATAGGTAGCTGTAAGTGCCTTTGATGTCAGTGCTCTGGTTGAGCGGAGGTAGCACGACAATCGAGCGCGGTGGATGCGCACGGAACGCTGTATAATCATACGGTTTTCGCGTCACGCAACCCGCCAGTGCGAGCGATACGATCAAAATCCCGAGGTTGAAAAAGCGCGTGCTCATTTTGTTGTCAATTTGGCGATGAGCCTGTCCATGAAAACAGTGGACTCCGGAAATTGCGCCTTCTCCTTTTGAAATTCCTGCACCGCTAAATCGGTTTTGCCCATCTGATAATAGAGATTGCC
>DATEGR010000361.1:0-4555 GCA_035279985.1 Verrucomicrobiia bacterium | reverse complement strand
CGGCGCCGGTTTCTTCGATCCCGGAACCAGTTTCCCAAATCATATCTCCGCCAGCGTAAACGGAGGCGGCGTCACGGTGAACAGCGTCACTTACAATAATCCAACCAACATCACCGCTACCCTGACCATCGCCGCCAACGCTGCGCCCGGCGCGCGGACCATCACCGTCATCAATCCGGACAGCCAGTCCGCCACCAGTAGCCCGGGCATCCTGACCATCGCCGGCGTGATTTCTCCCACCAACCAGCCGCCGACCCTCGCCGCGATTTCCAACCGGACCGTCAGCGCCGGAACCACCTTGACGGTGACCAACGTGGCCGGAGACCCCGACGGGGATCAACTGACGTTCAGTCTCGGCGCCGGAGCAGCGATCAACGCCACCATCAACGCCTCTAACGGCCTTTTCACCTGGACACCGATGCAGTCGCAGGCCGGCACGAACCACTTCAATGTGATTGTGACCGATAACGGTTCGCCGCCGTTGAGCGCCACCCAAACCTTCGCCGTGACCGTCATTGCGACAAACACTCCCCCGACGCTGGCACCCGTCGCCGACCGGACGATTCATGCGCTCATGACCCTGACCATCACGAACTCGGCGAGCGACCCCGACGTTGGAGAAACGCTCTCGTTCAGCCTCGATGCCGGTGCGCCGACCGGCGCGAGTATCGGCGCGGCGAATGGCGTCTTCGTCTGGACCCCCGATGAATCCCGGATTGGAACCAACGACATCACCGTGCGCGTCACCGACAACGGCGTGCCGCCATTGAGCGCGGCGCAGAGCTTTGCCGTCGTCGTCGAGCCCCGGCCGATTTTGACCATTGGCCTGACCAACGGCATCGTCACCCTCACCTGGAGCGCCATCGCCGGCTTGAATTATCAGCCGCAATTCGAAACCAATCTTACCGACAATGTTTGGACGGCGTTCCCGTCCAACGTACTGGCAGCGGGTCCAATCACCAGCACCACCGACACCAACGGCGCGAACACCAATCTGTTCTATCGCATTTTCGTGGTGCCATAGCGCGAGCTGAACGTGAGGCTTTCACCCGGCCGGAGACCGGCCAGTTTCTCAAGTTGCAGGCAACTTCAATAAGCCACAACCCGGTAAAACCGATTGGCAGTTGAAGCGGGATCCGTGACGGTTTCCAGCGTGTCGTTGCCTCCGAAGAGACCGCCGAGATTCGACCAACCTGGATCGGTCACTGCGTTTTTGTATTGCACCCGGTAAGCATGCCAGGACTCGGTGGGCAAGGTGATGGCGAAGTTCGTCCCGGTGCCATCCAGACCGGCGCTGAGGGCAAAGGTCGGATTCAACCACAGGTTGTTGGCCGTGGCCGTCGTGACCGCAGAACTGAGCGCTGGGCCGGCGCCGTTGATGATATGAGTCATTTCACTGCCGGCTTGCGCGACGATAAGCACATTTATCATATCATGCACATTGACTTGTTGAGAACTGGCTGGAGTCTCGATGGTATTAAAGCATTTTACGTTTGCGGTATTAAACACACCATAGACGCCAAGCCCGTAAGCCTGGTGGCTCGTGACACCGCTCGCGACTTTGTAGGATGCATACCCGTTCACGCCATTATGCGTCCAGGCGCTCTGATTCGGTGCGTCATAAGGCAGTTCGGATTGGTAAAAATAAACGCGCCCCCAATTGCCATTCCACAACGTCTGATACTGCTCGTGATGCTCGTTGAACAACCCATAGATGGTTACATTATTGCCATTCACCACCAGGCCGTTGTTGGACGCATTCTGAGTCCAGCCTACTCCGGTGCCGTGATCCGCGCGCCACAGCCAGAGGTTGTCACCGATGACATTGTTGGCATTGATCGTGAGGCAGGTGGTGGTGGTGCCAGCGAATTGGCCACCTACCCGGCTGTAAACGTCATACAGGCAAATCGGATCCGCCGAATGATCCACGGAATTGGTCACCGTCCCCACTTCCAACAACGATGGCGATGCCGTGGTTCCAGCATCGAAGATAATATCCGACACCTTCACCCCGTTAACATCCGAGATCACCATGGCGGGATTTCCATTGGTCGGCACCAAGGTAGGCAACCCAAGCCCGAAGACGATCGTATCGGCATTCGTCACCAGGATGCTGTTCGTCAGACGATAAATTCCGGGAGTCAAAATCAAATTCAGGCCGGAATTCAGGGCGGCATTGATGCTTCCGGCATTGTCGGTTCCAGGTTGGGCAATGTAGAACTGGCTGATGGGGATGGACACTCCGGGAGTCGGGCCGCCAGCCCAGGATGTTCCCACGCTGTTGGTTGTCAAATTGGGCACCAGGACAAAGAAATTGGTGTTACTGTCCACATACATATAGGGCTTTTGCCGGATTAACGGCACATTGGTGATGACTGTATAAGAGGGATAAGGACCCGGCCATGTTTGAGGAGGCGGACTTGAATCGCCAAGAAATACAAAATTCCAATTCCCGCCGGACCAACCCGCATAGCTGTTGTTTCTGGAGAGCCATTGTTGCTGCCCAATGGGATTGACGCTGCCGTCTATCCTGGAATCGGCCAGGAAGCCGCCGCTTGCCCAGTTCTGACTACCGCTCCATTCGCACGTGTACAGGTTGTTTTGGACATGCATACGGCGAAAGGAGGTACCCTGTGACACAGCCCACATCGTGTAGCCGTTGGTTGAAGACACCGCCAGATTCTCAGCGGACAGCCAGAAGTTGCAGGTGGCGTTGCCATTCGGCAGAAACGCATGACAGTCCAGCGTGCCATTGATTTTGACATTGTCCGGCGACTGTCCCAGCCCCAGCACTTGCATGTAGTAGCCCAGGTTGATGGAGACGTTATAAGTTCCGGGTTCGAAAAGAACGGCGTACCGGTTGGCATCGAACTGGCTCGTATTGCCGTTATTCTGCTGGGCAAAAAGAGTGTTGAGCGTGTTCTGAATTGTCGCTGTCGGGGTGGAAGGAGTGAACAGGAAAACATTCGGGCCGAAGTAGGGGCCGCCCGGATTGGTAACCACCGTGTTGGTTGAAACGAACACAAGCTGAAGAGCATTGAAGTCGCCTTCGGTATTTGGCACATGGCTGACATTGGCGTTAGACGTCCAGGTGAATGTAATGGTTCCCAGGGTTCCCACGACTATGTTACTGAAGACGACGTAGTCAGCGCCTTGGATAAAGGAAGTTAAGCTCGCCGGTGTGTTACTGGTGGTCAGCGTAACGGGAGCCATCACCGGAGTATAGACCGTAAAGGTCGTTCCCCGAGTACCGTCGTTATTAATGCCGTAAAGAAACAGGTTATAGGTGCCGGCAGGAACATTATTGAGCGTATCTGTCCGAAGAGCGGCATTGTTGTATTGGTAGGGCTGTTGCAGCGCCGCCGGAGTTCCTTGACTTCCTTGGGTGCCATAGGTGCCACCCATCTGGGATGTTAGCGTTATGGGACTGGCGGTGATCCCATCAGACAGAAGATTTGTAGCGCCGGTGGTGCCGTTGCCGACCACCGGGTTCCAATAATTTTTGCCCGGGTCCGAATAGGCGCCCTGACCGGAATAATTGGCAGCACCAGCACCGCCCGGCACGTCGAAGTTGATGACTTGAGCCCGAGTCGCTGAACCGCTTAGGCCGAGGCATAAGGCCGATAAAATTAAGATTCTCCAGGCAGGGTTCATATTCCCAATTAATTTACGCAAAAGCAGTGGTTCCGAAAGTGGCATAGGCTTGAAATCGTTATCGGCGGTCACGCATCATTTTACAGACCGACTGAAGCATTCACGCCAAAGGACTTCGTGGTCTGCCACTGTTGCCAGTCGCTCGAGAGGGTGGACAATGAATCTGTGAAAATATTCGGCCTCTGGGCAGTCAGGTCGACATTGCCACGGACCGGATTTAAAGCGGCAACCATTGCGACATAATGAAATCGCGAACGACATGGATAATTCATAAAATACTGACAACGTTGATCATCGGCAGAAGGGTGTGATTGAAACATTGCTACGTCCGACCATTTGTAAAACAAAATATCACATTCAAGCCGAAGGTCAATCCAAAATGGCCAAAACAACAGGAAAACTTTGGCTATCAAACGATCCAGCCTACAGCGTCCGTAGGTTACGTGGCACGATACCCTGCCCTCAACACTCGACGCTCGGCTCTCGTCCCCCGCCAGGCTCCGCCAGCAGTTTCCACTGAAAATATCCGGCCAGTTGCATGAGATTGTAGTGTCGGAGGTCCGCCTGAGACAATGGCGGCGGGAGCGTATCGAGATTTTCCGGCTCGCCAAGTGCGTGCCAGCTTTCCACGCGGATGTCGTTCAGCAATTGCAACAGAATTTCCCGCTCATTCACATTCAACGATAGTCGCCAGCCGGCCTTGTCGGGCTTCAACCGGGCGGCCAGCAGCTTGCTCGCCTGCCGTTTCAAGTCCTGCCGGTGCTGGGCCAGCGATTCGTGGAGCAACCTTTCCCGTTCCGGCGCCTTGGGATCGGCGCCCATCCTGGAAATCTTGACAGCGGTGGCCGCCGTCAGCGGGAATTTGGCAACGAGCGCGCGCAGGAACATTCCTTCCTTTTGT
>DATEGR010000360.1:0-5927 GCA_035279985.1 Verrucomicrobiia bacterium | reverse complement strand
GGGCAGACCTTCGTGCATGAAGAAATAGGAATTCTCCAGTGTTTCGTTCGCCGGGCAACAAGTGCCGTTGTCCTGGGTTTGCGGCATGTTGACGGCCTGCGCCGTGCTGAAATTGCCGTTGGAGTCGCAATTGCCCCCCGGCGGGATGTAATCGCGTCCATCCATGCCATAAAGTCCCGGACTGCCCCCATAGTTGTTGATGGCGTTGTTGAACTGGCTGAAAAGTGGAAAATTGCACAGGCGCATGCCCGACTGGAGATAATCGTTAAAGTCCTCTCCGGCCACCAGCGCTGATGGTTCGTATTCGCCGAAGAGCATCGCGTCGTTGCGCGGCATCTCGGTGTTGAAGAGGCTGTTGCGGTTGCCGTCGGTTTCAAGGTAGCCGTTGCCGACGTCGTTGCTGCCATAACCGTGGACATAATCGTACATGGCTTGGATGGCACCGGCATAGCCGCCAAAGGACGGGTCGTCCGTCTGGCCGGTTTCGTTGCCGAAGAAGTTCACCGGCACGTGCTTCACCGCGTCCAGCCGGAAGCCGTCGCACTTGGTCATGTAAAGCGTCCACGCCACCGCGCGGCAGAGATAGGTTGACACGTCTTCCGGCACCGGTTGGCCATGGCCGTCAAAGGGACGCCATCCGTTTAATGGTCCATATCCGCTCGCTGGCGATGGCCAGCCGGTGCCGGACCCCAAACCCAGCAAAGAACCATTGGTATCCATGTACAAATCCGACCGGCCGGGGAACCGGATAAAAACCGGCTTGGGAGTTGTGTTACCGACGGCGGAGCCAAAATTCAGATTGTTGGTGCCCGGTTCCTGTGCCAGGTCGGACAGGCCCAACAACGGCTGGTCCTCCACCACGGAAGTCGTGCACCAGTAGGGATCGCCGATGGACGGCCAGTTTTTAAATCCGCCGGCGACGACTTGCAGATGGAAGTCTTGCGGAATCAGGCCCGGGAAATAATTTGTCGGCGTGCCCGAGCCGGGATAGCCGGGCACCGTGCTGGACCGGTGGTTCATGATATTATCGAAATAAACGCGGATGCCGAACCGGTGCGCGGTTTGCACCATTTGAATCAGTTGGTCCTGGGTTCCATACATGGTGGCAATCGTCCCCTGCTGGTTGGTGCTGCCCAAATCAAACGGATCAAACTGGTCATAGCCGACCGAATAACTGCCGCTGTTGCCCTTGGCCGGATTGGGCAGCCACAAACTGTCGTAGCCGGCCTCGGCAATCTCCGGCATCTTTTGAGTAATCTCAGACCAGGGCGTCTGGAACAATTCCAGCATGCCCTCGCCGCGGGCCTGGTGGACGGCCAGCGCCGCCAAACCCGCCAACCAAGCTGCGGCAGCCGCCCGGCGGAAAAATCCCTTTAATGAAATTGCCGAACTAAGACCTCGGTAGAACGCCCCACCGACCGTAGCGGCGTCTCGGAAGAGCGCCGCAAACTCCCGAAGACCGAAGAGTGCGGCTTTCTGCCGAAAGCCGCTACGCCTGTTTTGCAGAGGTTTCCAATGATAAGATTCCGCCATTATGGAGTGTTGAGCAGAAGTCTCCCCACAAGCTTTTTTGTCACTGGCACGACAAGACATGTTTAAATTGTACATCGGGTAAACTACAAACCACCGCTCCGGTGCATTTCATAAAATGGCTGCAGTCTTTGCGGTGGCATAAAAATATCGGCTATCTTTCCTTTTATTTCTACCACATTTTTGTGCGGTCAGCCGTATTGAGGTTTTAAGAAAAGGCGGACGAAATTACTGCCAGGTCAGGGAACAGCCCAACGATTGCGAACTCTGATTCAGTCGCTGCAGGTATTGCTCGATCCGATCCGGAGAAACCGAATCGGCCAGGGACTGGTATTCGTATTCCACCACGAGCTGGTTGCCCGTGCACCGCAACTCTTTTCGGAAGGTAAATGCGGGATCCGAAATGGTTCTCTGGTCCGCATCGTACGGCCAGGCCTGCGGCAGGATTGCCTCCGTGCGCAGAATTTGGTGCTGCGGAAAGCTGATCCCCAGGGGCAGTTTGCGATCGGTGTCCACCGGCTTTCTCAGCAAAGCGGCAATGGTGGAAGGGTAGAATTCGCAACGGTACTTCCCATCCTTGTCCGGCCCGGCCCACGCTTTATCAATCGAATAAAATTCAGTGGTTTGGACCCGATCCTGCGGTTGATCGTCCTCAAAGAGAATGGGCGACGACCTTTTAATCCCCGGGTACAGCTCGGAATAGAAATGAGTGTAGTTCTTTTCGATGTCGCTGCGTTTTGTGGTCGCAAAAAGTCCCCGCAGATGATCGGCGTCGCGGCCTGCCGCGAGAGTAACCACTTTCAGTCCGGCCGATTGCATTTTTCCTTGCAGCTGAAAGTATTCAGTCGTGGTCGTTTGGGGCAAACCGGTCGTTTGCGGGATCACGGCCAATCCTGTCGTTTGGGGAGAAATCGTGAGACCACATCCGTAGTTCGGCAGATAATGCAGCGCCAGCGGCCCGCGCTGATAATTCAAGGTTGGATCGAGCCAGTACGTCTGGCCGTCGCAGCGCACGACGGCGATGCAGTGGTCAAAGGCGCTGGCCGAAGGGCGCCAGTCCGCAATTGCGCGCCTCAGCGTCGCGTTTACCAGAACCGGGTATGCTTCAATCCCCAACGCGCGAAGAATTGTAACGAACAACAGCGACTTGTCCTTGCAATCGCCGAAGCGCCGCGAGAACACGGCCGAGGGATCAGCCGGTTTTTCCGCGCTGGCCCCGATTTCAATTCCGAAATAACGCACATCGTCCTGGACGAACCGCAAGACTGTCAGAATTTGCTCCTCCTGGCCGGGGATTTGCTTCCATTCCTCAATTTTCCGGGATAGTTCAGGGGAGAATGGTGCTGTGACTCGGAACAGCGCCAAGGCCCATTGATTCACTTCCGCCCAGGTTTTGAAATCAGTCAGCTGCACCCACGGTGCGGGGTCGCACCACGCGGGCAGGGAGTCTTCGAGGGGAAAACCGGGCACCTGCGTCAAATCCCAGGTGTATTCAACCGTCTCCTTTCCTTTCACCACCGCGGGTTCAACGGAGCAGCCATGCGTTTTGGCATAGAGTTGCCTCTGACCTGGCCATACCACCCGGGTCAACAATCGGTCGGCGGGTTGCTCCATTTGCACGGGAATGATGCAGGAAAAATGGCCGCCGAAAACGGGGTTCGCGCCCTGGATCGAATAGGCGTAATCAATAATGTCGCCGACCCGGACGTCGTCCAAAACGAGAACGACGGATTCTTCCCCATCCAGAACGGACTGGTCCAGGTCCCGTTCCTGCTGCACGATTTTGATATTGTTCGTGTCCAGACGATCCAAATGCTCCTTGCCGCGCCAGATGCGCGCCCAGTGCCAGGTCAAGGATTGGCAGCTCGGGTTGAAATCAATCGTCAGGGTTGCGCTGTTTTGCACACCGGCCGTCGTCAGAATCTGCCGGACGGAATGAACGAAGGTTTCGTTGGTAACGGCGTTGATTTGGTGTTCCAGCAGCAGCCAATGCTGATCGGCACCCGAGTCGGGGACGCTCGTTGAACTTTGTTGATTAAAAAAATGCGGTTTCACCCAACTGCCGGGCGGTGCGAACGTCACCGTGGAGAGGTCGGACGCATTTCCTTGAATCGCCATGGCCAAAACGCCCACGCCGCAAACCCGTCGGAGCCCGGGAGCGATGCGCCTGACCAGCCGCGAATTGAAAACGGACCGGTGCATTTCCGGCCGATGATAGTAAAAAATATTTGCGTTGGGAACCGGAAACAAACCAAGGCGGTCGTGGAAGTGACCCCTTTATTTGCTTTATGTCCAGCGGTATTGACGCTGATGAAGCTTCGGCGCATACCCATTCCCACCATGTCAACGGGCTTCGACGAGGCATTCAGACGGGTAAAGCAATTGGTGGCCTGTTTCAGGGGTAACGAGAAATTCGAGCTGTTCCAAGACAATCAAGCCAAACCGCATATTTTTTTTAGAACTTGCCCATTTTGAGCAAATGCTTTGTTTCTGCCAGCTTCCGTTGTAACCGTACCGAAACCTACTCTGAGAAATTTTACGGAACTTGGTTGCTGACAAAATTTTGCCCGTTTCTGAACAGCTCTGCGCGGGCCTTGGGCAATTTCCAAGGAGTTGAGAACTGATCACCGCATAGCGGGACACCATCCAAAGTTTTAGTTAAGGAATGCTTCAGGCCAGTTGACGAGGAGCTTCCAACGTCCATGTTGGCCTGGCACCTTTGTCGCGGCAAGAACTCGACCACCTGATTCGTTGATTTTGTAAATGGTGAGCAAGGCGTTCCAGCCGGCAGTGAGGACCTGGCGAGGTTTGTATTTCAGGGCAGCTATTTCAGGCATACAGGCGCTTTCAGCACAATTTGTGCCGCCGGAAGCAGGGATTCATGGATGATCCACCTCGTATGGCACACTCTCCTTCGCGTTTGGTATTCGATATGCGCCGACTGACCACTCTTTGGAGCAATTTAATTAGAACGGTTCCATCTTTCATGTAGCGCAGACATTCTTGTCCCGTGTTCTGTCCGTACGAAAGTGGCGACTGGAAAGTCGCCAAAACCCGCAGGCTGGAAAGCCTGCGCTACATCACTGGTCCCGCATTTTTGTGCGGTGGCTGAATCGGGGTTTTGACGTATCTTAACGTCTGTTAATGAAGCCTTTCAGTTGTGCCACCCGTTTTTGCCTTTGCCTTTTGCTCACCCCGATTTTCGCGCTGGCCGACGGCAATACCGGTGTCCATACCACCTGGCTCTGGCACCTGCACCAACCGGTTTACTGGCCGGACCGTCGTGACTACGGCGTGGACCATTACGAAAATGCCTGGGACACCATCCAGCAGCAAAATGCCGGACGACTGCATCCGACGCCGGAGGTCTTGAGCACCATTTTCGGCGAGGCTGACCGGGTGAACGTCTATCAAGGAGAAATCGAAACCACGCTCAGCGGTTTGCTCGGCTATCCCAACGCCGGCGCGCAGGTGAATTATTCCGGCGCGCTCATGGAAAATGTCCAAAGCCTCGCCGCTGCCGGCCAGCTCGGATACGCCAACGGCTGGAGTAACAGTTTCCGGACGGCACGTTCCTGGACGACCAGCAGCGGCAAGCCACGGCTGGACCTGGTCAACTTCACCTATCACCACGCCATCGCGCCGCTCGTGGACGACCAGACACTGGAAATGGAATTGCGCATCCAGCAGCGGCAGATGCAAATCTTCTGGGGCACCAACGCGCCGCTCTCACGTGGATATTTTCCGGCGGAAACCTGTTTCTCCGAACACATCATTCCGGTTCTCGACAAGGTCGGCATCGCGTGGTCGGTGGTTGCCAATAATCATCTGGCCCGGTCGTGCGTGGATTTTCCGCTGGAGCTCGGCAGCGGCGGTGAGAATTGTGATATTCCGAATCCCGCCGACCAGATCAATCCGGCCCAGGGCGCTGGCAATTATGAGCGGGTTTCCATTGAACGCGGTTGCGCTCCCACACAGGTCATGCCGTTCGGTTTTCAGCTGCACTACGCGCGATATGTCGATCCGAACACCGGCGTCGCCAGCACGATCATGGTGGTGCCCTCCGACCAGGTGTTGGGCTGGCGCGACAGTTACGGCACCTGGGACCTCGGCCTGATTGCGCCGATCGCGGCGCACAACAATCCCGCCCATCCGTCGCTCGTCCTGTGCGCGCATGATGGCGACAACGCCTGGAGTGGCGGCTATTCCTACTACAACCAATGGGTCAGCCAGATGGCCAGCACCGCTGCCGGTGACGGTTATGAGCCGACGACCATCGAGCAGTTTATTTCTGATTTCCCGCCGGCGACGAATGACATCGTTCACGTCGAGGACGGCGGCTGGGTGTTTGCCGACAGCGACTTCGGTTCGCCGAGTTTCATCAACTGGAACTGGCC
>DATEGR010000359.1:0-5276 GCA_035279985.1 Verrucomicrobiia bacterium | reverse complement strand
TTCGGATCAACCACGCCGGCTTTCACGAGGTCTTCGTAATCGCCTGTGGCGACATTGTAACCTTCGTTGCCCTTGCTCTTCTTGACGGCTTCGACGATGACGCTGCCTTCCACACCGGCGTTCGCGGAGAGCGCGCGGAGCGGGGATTCCACGGCGCGTTTGATGATGCCGATGCCGATGGTTTCGTCTTCGTTTGCGCCCTTGGTGGCTTCAATGGCCGCGATGCAGCGAATCAACGCCACGCCGCCGCCCGCCACAATGCCTTCTTCCACGGCCGCACGGGTTGCGTGCAACGCGTCTTCCACGCGGGCCTTCTTTTCCTTCATTTCGGATTCAGTCGCGGCGCCGACGTTGATGACGGCCACGCCACCGGCGAGCTTCGCCAAACGTTCCTGCAACTTCTCACGATCGTAATCGCTCGTGGTCTCGGCGATCTGGCGACGGATTTGATTCACGCGGCCCTGGATTTCCGAGGACTTGCCGTTGCCTTCAACGATGGTGGTGTTCTCTTTGTCCACAACCACACTCTTGGCGCGGCCGAGGTCTTCGAGACCGATGCTCTCGAGCTTGATGCCGAGATCTTCGGTGATGCACTTGCCACCGGTGAGGATGGCGATGTCTTCGAGCATCGCTTTGCGGCGATCACCGAAGCCCGGCGCTTTCACGGCGCAAACGTTGATCGTGCCGCGGAGCTTGTTTACGACGAGCGTCGCGAGCGCTTCGCCTTCGACTTCTTCGGCGATGATCAAGAGCGGCTTGCCGAGCTTGGCAACCTTCTCGAGGATCGGGAGCAAGTCCTTCAGCGAGCTGATTTTCTTTTCCTTCATCTCCGTCTCGGTCGCGGCGCCGACGTTGATGACGGCCACGCCGCCGGCGAGCTTCGCCAGGCGTTCCTGCAATTTCTCGCGGTCGTAATCGCTCGTCGTCTCCTCGATCTGGCGGCGGATTTGATTCACGCGGCCCTGGATGTCGGACGACTTGCCGCCGCCTTCAACGATGGTGGTGTTTTCCTTGTCCACCACGATGCTCTTGGCGCGGCCGAGGTCGGCCAATTCAATGCTCTCCAGCTTGATGCCGAGATCTTCGCTGATGAACTTGCCGCCGGTGAGGACGGCGATGTCTTCGAGCATGGCCTTGCGGCGGTCGCCGAAGCCCGGCGCCTTCACGGCGCAGACGTTCAACGTGCCGCGCAGTTTGTTCACGACCAGCGTGGCGAGCGCTTCGCCTTCGACTTCTTCGGCGATGATGAGCAGCGGCTTGCCTGAGCGCGCGGCCTTTTCGAGCAACGGCAACAGGTCCTTCAAGCTGCTGATTTTCTTTTCGTAATTGAGGATGTAAGCGTCTTCGAGCTTCGCTTCCATCGTCTCGGCGCTGGTGACGAAGTACGGCGACAGATAACCCTTGTCGAACTGCATGCCTTCGACGACTTCGAGCGTCGTTTCAATGGACTTGGCTTCCTCGACCGTAATCGTGCCGTCCTTGCCGACCTTGTCCATCGCCTCGGCGATTTTGTCGGCAATTTCGAAATCCCAGTTCGCGGATACCGCGGCCACCTGGCGGATTTCGTCCTTGTCCTTCACCTTCTTGGTGATTTTGTCGAGCTGGCCCACGGCGGCCTCGACGGCCTTGTTGATGCCGCGCTGAATGCCGATGGGATTGCCGCCGGACGTGACGAATTTCAAGCCTTCGCGGTAAATGGATTCCGCGAGCACCGTGGCCGTGGTCGTGCCGTCACCGGCGGTGTCGCTGGTTTTGCTGGCGACTTCGCGGACCATCTGGGCGCCCATGTTTTCATAGGGATCTTCCAGCTCGATTTCCTTGGCCACCGTCACACCGTCTTTGGTGATGGTCGGGGAGCCGAATTTCTTGTCAATGACCACGTTGCGGCCTTTCGGGCCGAGCGTGGCGACGACCGCCTTGGAGAGCTTCTGGACGCCGCGCAAAATCGCCTGCCGCGCCTGCTCGTCAAATATCAATTGTTTTGCTGCCATAATTTGTAATCAGTTGTTTGTTATTGGTTAAAATGTTTCTTGGTAGGGCGGGCAGTCCCTTGCCCGCCGCGGCGCGCTCGGAGAGCGCACCCTACCGTTTAATCGAGCACGGCCAGGATGTCGTCCGAGGACAAAATCTTGTATTCCTTGTTGTCAATTTTGATTTCCGTGCCGCCGTATTTGCTGACCAGAACCCGGTCGCCCTTTTTGACTTCAAACGGGATTTTCTTCCCGTCGTCGTTGGTTTTGCCGGTGCCGAGGGCAACAATGATGCCCTCCTGCGGCTTTTCCTTGGCGGTATCGGGAATGATGATGCCGCCCTTCTTGACTTCCTTCTCTTCGACCGGCTCGACCAGGATACGGTCGCCGATCGGTTTAACGTTTAGTGCCATAGTTTATTTTTTGTTTTTTGTTGAGTTGTTAATGGTAATCAACTCCCACCGCACCCGCGATGGGAAAATTTATGGCAGGGTCGGCGCGGCGCGCCGTTCCTGCCTTTATTTCTTCTCGTCCACGACTTCCGCGTCAATCACGCCTTCGTCCTTCTTCTTGTCGTCGGACTTGGCTTCGCCCTTCGGCTCACCGCCTGATGCGCCGGCGCCCTGCGCTTTTTCGGCCTGCGCCTTCGCGGCGGCGGCCTTGTAAAGCTCGGCGCTCACGGCTTGCCACGCTTCGTTCAGCTTCTCGGCGGCGGATTTAATCGCGGCCGCGTCGCTGCCTTTCAATGCTTCCTTCACTTCCGCGACGGCCTTTTCAATTTTGGCCTTGTCGTCGCCGGAAATCTTGTCGCCGGTGTCTTTCAACATCTTTTCGGAGCGATACACCGCGCTGTCGGCTTCGTTGCGGGTCTCGACTTCCTCGCGTTTGGCCTTGTCCTCGTCGGCGTGGGACTCGGCGTCCTTGCGCATCTTCTCGATTTCGTCCTTCGATAGGCCGCTGCTGGCGGTGATGGTGATTTTCTGTTCCTTGCCCGTGCCCAAGTCCTTGGCGCCCACGTGCAAAATGCCGTTGGCGTCAATGTCGAACGTCACCTCAACTTGCGGCACACCGCGCGGGGCCGGCGGAATGTCGGTCAGATGAAACTTGCCGATGGTCTTGTTGTCGCGGGCAAACTGGCGTTCACCCTGCAGCACGTGGACTTCCACGCCCGGCTGGTTGTCCGAGGCGGTGGAGAAAATTTCCGATTTGCGGGTCGGGATGGTCGTGTTGCGTTCGATGAGGCGGGTGAACACGCCGCCCAGCGTCTCGATGCCGAGTGACAACGGCGTCACGTCCAGCAGGAGCACGTCCTTGACCTCGCCCTTGAGCACGCCGCCCTGGATGCCGGCGCCCACGGCGACGACTTCATCCGGGTTCACGCCCTGGTGCGGCTGCTTGTTGACCAGTTTGCGCGCGGTTTCAACCACGCGCGGCATGCGGGTCATGCCGCCGACGAGCACCAGCTCGTCAATTTTCGCGGCTTCGATGTCGGCGTCCTTCAGACAGGCTTGAACCGGCTTGATGGTGCGCTCGAATAAATCGTCGCAAAGCTGTTCCATCTTCGCGCGGCTCAGCGTCTTCTGGATGTGTTTCGGCCCGCTGGCGTCCGCCGTGATGAACGGCAGATTGATGTCGTATTGTTGCGCGCTGGAGAGCGCGATCTTGGCCTTTTCAGCTTCTTCCTTGATGCGTTGGAGCGCGTCGGGCTGCTTGCGCAGGTCCATGCCGCTGTCTTTTTTGAATTCGTCGAGGATCCAATCCATCAGGCGACCGTCCCAGTCGTCACCGCCCAGGTGGGTGTCGCCGTTGGTGGCCTTCACTTCAAATACGCCGTCGCCGATTTCCAGCACGGAAATGTCGAATGTACCGCCACCCAAATCGTAGACGGCGATCTTCTCGTCCTTTTTCTTGTCGAGCCCGTAGGCGAGCGACGCGGCGGTTGGTTCGTTGATGATGCGGAGCACTTCGAGACCGGCGATGCGGCCCGCGTCCTTGGTGGCCTGGCGTTGTGAATCGTTGAAGTAAGCGGGAACCGTAATGACGGCCTGCGTGATTTTTTCGCCGAGGCGCATTTCAGCGTCAGCCTTCAGCTTGGCGAGAATCATCGCGGAAATTTCCGGCGGTGAATAGCGGGAGGTCTTGCCGTCCACGTCCACTTCCACGGCGGCGTCGCCATTGGAGGCCTTGACGACCTTGTAGGGCACGCGTTTGATTTCCTCGGATACTTCTTCGAACTTGCGGCCCATGAAGCGTTTGATGGAATAAACCGTGTTGCGTGAGTTGGTGACGGCCTGGCGCTTGGCCGCCTCGCCGACGAGGCGCTCGCCGTTCTTGGTGAACGCAACCACCGACGGCGTGGTGCGTTTACCCTCCGAATTTTCCAGAACCAGCGGCTCGCCGCCTTCCATGACGGCCATGCAGGAGTTCGTGGTTCCTAAATCAATGCCTAATACTTTTGCCATAAAATCTTTTGGTTAAAAACACTCTGTCCCCTTGTTCCAAGCAAAGGCAGTGCCGTGAGGCCGAAAGAGCCATAAATCCATAGTAAATAAAGGGTGAAATTGGATTTCACCCAAATATTAGAATGAGGAAAAACTGTGCCAAAAGCGCCATGATGACACAGTTAAGAGTGCCATTTGGCGCAGTTTTCGTTGAGTTTGTAGCCGCTGACGTGAGGAGGCGGATGAATCGGACCACAGTGGAAGCTCCGCCTTGTTATCTCGGCGGCTACTGTTTTATTTGCTCCCCGGTTTGACAGCGGGAGTTTGGGCCAGGTCCGGCGGCAGTTTGTCCGGTGCGAAAGCCTCGACCTTCAGCGAAATCAGGCTGGCAAACGGCACGCCAAAGTTCACCGCGCCGTTGGAACGGTCCACAATCGCTGCGACGCCAGTCACATGGCCCTGGTGGGCGCGGACAATATCAATCGTCTCCTGTACCCGGCCGCCCTTGGTCACGACGTCCTCCACCACCAGCATTTTTTCGCCGGGCGCAATTTTGAATCCGCGCCGCAGGACCAGTTTGCCGTCCTCTTTTTCGGGAAAGATGAACCGCACGCCGAGCTGACGTGCCACTTCCTGGCCGATGACCAATCCGCCCAACGCCGGGGCGATGACAGTGACGGCGCCGAATTGTTTGACTTTGGCCGCCAGAGCCGCACCGAGTTTTTCGACCGTCGGCATTTGCTGGAGGGCTAGCGCGCATTGAAAAAACTGGCGGCTGTGCAGGCCGCTACGGAGGATGAAATGGCCTTCGAGCAAAGCACCAGTGTCACGGAAAATTTGCAGAACTTCGTCCTGTGTCATTGCC
>DATEGR010000358.1:0-2580 GCA_035279985.1 Verrucomicrobiia bacterium | reverse complement strand
TTCTGATTCACCATTTGGGCCTGCAACGCAATGCTGCCGGCGTCGGCAATCAGGTTCCCGTTATTGTCCACCAAGCCCTGGGGAATGGTGGCTTGCGCACTCAAGCCGCGCCCGTCGGGCGACATGGAAACCAGAACCTTTTGGCCGGCATAGAGGCCGATTTTTCCTCCCGGCGCGGAAATGGTGCCGGGTTTCTGGGTCACAGGATCAATGCCATTCTCAATATCTGCAGCAATCAAAAAGGCCGAACCGCCACCGGTGATGTGGATCTGCCCGTAATTGACGATTTTCGCGGCAGGCGGCGGCGTATTAAAGGACCAGGGTCCGCCACCGGACAGGTCGAGCGCGGGTGTGGAAGCCGTGGTCATGATCAGGCCGTGGGCGGTGATGGAGGCCTGGCCGCCTACGCTGAAGCCGTTGGGGTTTTGCAAAACCACGTAGCCAATGGCATTGATGTTCCCGTTGATACTGGAGGCATTGGGATCGTTGATATAGTTCCAGGTCACCGAACTGGCCGAAGGCTGGTTGAAGGTGGTGGTCTCTCCGGCAGCGATATTGAAAGTCTGCCAGTTGATGAGGGCATTGGCGGAAACCTGGTTGATGGTCAATTGCGAACCGGAGGTGTTGAAGGTGGCCGCACCCTGGGTCACCGTGCCACCTACCGGATTGGCGTGGAGGCGATAGATACTGCCACCGCAAACCAGCAGGAAAATACCCATGCCGATCAACCCGTGCTGAAGCCGGTCAAAAATACTTTCCCAGAACCAGCCGGCCTGCCGCCAGGTTTTGGAGTGCGGCGGCAAACCGAGTGCGACGCCGCTTTGAGTTGAGTGATGGGAAGAACAGGAGCAATTCGTGAAACGTCTGGCGTTCCAAAGCGGTGTCACGACCACCGCACTCCAAGACGCCAGCGTGCTCGCGCAGGTCCTTTCCGGTTCGCGGCACCGCTGCGCAGTTTGGAAATCGTTGAAGCTTCTCATGGCAACTCGTCCTTCATCTGCCAATATAGGACCGGGGCCGTCGCGATAAATCCGTTTTTTGTGACATTCAGGTGACAAATCAGAACTGCGCTGTCAGCGCGAAATTAAAGAACGGTTGGTAGGCCGGAACGGTGCCGGCGCTCAGGAGCGGCCAGGAGAACAGAAATTGGGCCTGCCAGTGGGAACCGGCTGAAGCGGAGAATCCAAAACCCGTCCCCCAGAGCGGAGTGCTGCCTTGACGCCCTTGGGGATCCAGCAGGTAAACCCGAGCATAGTCCATATAGGCCGAGCCGCGAACTGTCAGTGGCGCTCCGTCATAGACGTCGCCGACCACCAGCGGTGGTGTTTGCTGTTCAAGGCTGACATGCCAGCCGGTGTCGCCAAAAACCTCGCCCTCGTGGTAGCCCCGGACGCTGTTCACGCCGCCCGCGCCGAATTGCTCGACGCTGATCAGAGGTTCGCTGGCCCATTGGCCGTCCGCCCGGAAGGTGGTCACCCAGTTGGTGTGAAAGTCAATTTCCTGCGAAAAGCTGGGCCGGAGAATCACCCAATGGCCGGTGGATTTGGACGAGCCGGTGATGTTTGCCAGCGCTGCATCGCCGTGAGCAGAAGTGGTGGTAGTGACGAAGTTGGTTTGAGGGACGCCGTTATTCGTTGAGATGACAACGGAACCCGAGGTCGTCGAAAAAAGGCTCGAAGACCACAGGTTGGCGCTCAAGCCCAATCCGCAGGTGGCGGGGCCAAAGGCGTCCTGGAAGCTCGCGCTGTAATTCAGTGACAGGGGCAAATAATCCAGCGCTGAGGCGGTGGTCGGGATGGGGCTGAGAACAGTGTTCGTGGTCCCAAAAGCCTGATTGTTATTTGTAATCAAACTTGTGCTGGTAAAAATATTGGTTCCATAGGAAGTCAAAGAATAGACTTTATAATCCAGTCCGCTGGACAAGCTGGAACGAACACCGCCAATTTCCGGCAACGGCTTGGTTAACTGGACTCCAACCGCTTCGTTAATCGTAAGGTCCTGGTGAAATGTCTGTTGGGTAAGGTTGGTGTCCAGAGTTTGAAGAGGGGACGTTTCCAGGCCGGTGTCAATGGTGGCGCGGTTGGCGTACAGGGTCAGCTCCGGCTGTCCGGAAGGCGGCGGCAGGTGGAATTGACGTGTGGCTTCATTGTACCCGAAACTGCCGGGATTGTTCGCCACCATGTTTTCGATCGGCTCCGGGTTGCCCAAGGGCAGTCGATAGAACGCGCTGTAGTAGGCGACAATCGGCTGGTCGTACCGATTCCATTGGTCGCCCTGTTTATACGTCTCCGGGGAGAAGCCATATTGCATGCCGAGCGAGTGCTCTCTCTGCCAGAGGTTGTCATAGACGGCTGAACCGTTTACACGCAGGTCCGGCGTGCCCGGCGAGTTTTGATTGTTGAATTCCAGCTTGGCGTGCAGCGGCAAACGGTCCTTGACGTTAAGGGTGAGTTCGCTGGTGCCCGGCTCCGGACCGGGACTGATGACGGGGTAGATTTGCCGGTCCTGGTTCGCGTTGGCCCGGTTCAGCTCGGTGTTGAAGATCGGGCCGTTCAGCACCATGTTCGTGTGCAGGCTGGG
>DATEGR010000357.1:0-3114 GCA_035279985.1 Verrucomicrobiia bacterium | reverse complement strand
ATCAATTCGGTGAGGTCCAGCGGAAAACCGTAGGTATCGTAGAGTTTAAAGGCGAACTCGCCCGGAATGACCTTGCTCCCGAAATCGGTGATCTCAGCAATCGGTCCGCCTTTGGGCACAGGGAATTCGACCAGGTTCGTGGAAACCCGCCGGGCCTCTTCGGCAAACAGGTCAATGCCCCGGTCCAGCGTTTTATTGAACATTTCCTCCTCCCCGCGAATGACCTCCTGGACGTGTTTTTTCCGGGCGCGGATTTCGGGAAAGACATCGCCCATCGTGTCGGCGAGCACGGTCACCAGCTTGTAAAAGAACGGTTCCCGGAAACCGAGCGCACGGCTGTAACGCACGGCCCGGCGCAGGATGCGGCGCAGGACGTAGCCGCGCCCTTCGTTGCCCGGCTGAATGCCGTCGGCAATCGCAAAACCGAGCGTGCGGATGTGGTCGGCGATGACGCGGAAAGCGATGTCGGTCGAGTGTTGCGGGGTGAGCGTTGAGAGATCGAGCGGCGGCAGCGTGCTGCCGTATTTCTTTCCGCTCAATTTTTCCAGCGCGTCGAATACCGGGCGGAAGATGTCGGTTTCGTAGTTGGAAATTTTTGCGTTGGTGAAATTCTTGAAATTCTTCGTGCCTTGAATGATGGAGGTGACGCGCTCGAAACCCATGCCGGTGTCCACGTGCCGGGCCGGCAGCGGGCTGAACGTGCCGTCGGGGTTGGCATTGAACTGGATGAAAACCAGGTTCCAGATTTCAATGCAACGGGCGTCGCCTTTGTTCACCAGACTGCCGTTGGTGTTGCCGCCGGGCGTGAGGTCCACGTGCAATTCGGAACAGGGACCGCACGGACCGGTATCGCCCATCATCCAGAAATTGTCCTGCTTGCCGCCATAGACGATGTGGACGGCGGGATCGAGTCCGGCGGCGCGGAACTTTTCGGCCCAGCAATTCCACGCCTCCTCGTCGCGCTCGGAAGGGTCGCCCTGGGACTTGTCGGGGTTATAAATGGTCGCGTAAAGGCGGTCCGGCGGAAAGTTCCAGACTTCGGTGACCAGTTCCCAGGCCCAGCCAATCGCCTCCTTTTTGAAGTAACCTGCCCCGACGCCGTCTTTTGAGTCGGGGTCGCCAAAGCTCCAGTTGCCGAGCATCTCGAAGAACGTGTGGTGATAGGTGTCGAGGCCGACATCTTCGAGGTCGTTGTGTTTGCCGCCGGCGCGGATGCACTTCTGGGTGTCGGCGGCGCGCCCGGGCTGATAGGGAGATTGGGCCTGACCGAGGAAGATGGGCACGAACTGGTTCATGCCGGCGTTCGTGAACAACAGGTTTGGTGAATCGGGCAGCAAGCTGGAAGACGGCACAATGGTGTGCTGCTTCGACTGGAAGAAGTCGAGAAAGTCCTGCCGGATCCGGCTGCTTGGGCGAATGGTCGCAGATGTCGTCATTGCAAATAATCGGACGGGCAAATTATGCCAATGGCCAGGGCAAAGCGAGTTGGAAGTTTACCCGTTGCTTTGCCTGGATGCGGATGGACGCAACCTGCCGTTGTCCCGGAAACGGCAGAAATCCTGCTGACTGAGTGGCATAGCCATAATGATACCAGCAGAGGCGAGAACTGGAATAACAACAAAAATTGATTTCAAAATCGCAAAATTGGTTTAACGCCGAATGAAGGCGCGAGGCAAGGTGTAAGTGGCACGGCCCGAATGAAAAACAAACCAGCCAAAGTAGCGTTGCGCACCTGTTTGGTCTACGCAGTCGTTGGGAGCGCCTGGATACTGCTTTCAGGCCGGATGTTACTGGCAGTCGTTGCCGATCCGGTACTTCGCAACCGTTTTGAGATCTACAAGGGCTGGGCGTTTGTCGCCGTCACAGCGCTATTGCTTTACTTTGTGCTGCGAAGCCAATTACGACGCTGGGAACAGGAAGTCACCGAACGTCAACGGGCGGAAGCAGCGTTGGCGAAAAGCAACGAGCGGTTTCGTATTTTGGTGGAGCAGGCCGCGGACGCCTTTTTTGTGCATGATCGAAATGGCAGGATCCTGGATGTAAACCGGTGCGCCTGCGAAAGCCTGGGCTATGCGAGAGAGAAACTGCTCCAGATGAATGTGCTCGACCTTGAGCCGGATTCCGATTTGACCGACGCCCAGTCGGTTTGGGATCGGATTCAGCCCGGTGAGGCACTCACCTTGAACCAACGGCATCGGAGAAGGAATGGAACCATTTTTCCGGCGGAGGTTCGCCTGGGCTGTTTTGAACTGGACGGCCGGCGGTTTTATTTGGGCCTCGCCCGGGAGATTACCGAGCGGAAGCAGGCGGAAGAAGCATTGCGCAACAGTGAACGTCTCCTGCGACTGGTGATGGACCTGGTGCCCCATTTCATTTTTGTCAAAGACCGGCAAAGCCGCCATCTGCTCGTCAATCGCGCCTGCGCCGCGGCCACCAACCTGACCGCGGAACAAATGGTCGGCCTTTCTGATCTGGACATGGCGCCCGGCAGTGAACAGGCAAAGGCATTCATGCGAGATGACCAGGAGGTCATCACCAGCGGCCGGCCGAAGTTTACCGAGGAAAAATTGACCGATGCCAGGGGCCGAACGCGCATTCTGCAAACCACCAAAATCCCCTTCCCGTCCAGTTCGATTTCCCCGCCCATAATCAAAAACGGCGAACCTGCCATCGTGGGTGTGGCGGTGGACATCACGACGCTCAAGCAGACAGAGGAGGCTCTGAGACAAAGTGAGGAGCGGCTGCGTGAAGTCATGCGGAGCACGCGTTGCATCCTGAATTACGGGGAGACGGAGGCACTCGAAGGATGGCGGGAGCGGGTCATGAATGAACCCCAGCTGTTCCGTTGGAGTTTTCCCGTCATGAATGTGGAGGCAGCGCAGGAGATTTTTCCGCTCGAGGTGCCGCCGGGCAAGACGTACCAACAGGTCTGGAGCGAGAGCCGCCATCCCAATGACTTCCGTCAGATGCATTTGGTCGCCCGGGACGCCTTCCTCCATGACAAGCCGTTTTATCGCAATGAATTTCGTTGCACCGACAAGCACGGGATCGAGCACTGGATGCTGGAATTCATCACCATCCACAAGCTGGGCGAAAACCGCTGGCAGCTCTTCG
>DATEGR010000356.1:0-4262 GCA_035279985.1 Verrucomicrobiia bacterium | reverse complement strand
ATTGATTACCTCGAAGCCAATCCGTCGTTCGTCCAGCCCGACCACCGGCGCAATGAAGTGCTCGGCTTTCTCAAAAACGGTACACTCGAGGACCTCTGCATCTCGCGCCCGGCAGCGCGATTGAACTGGGGCATTCCCCTGCCCTTCGACAAGGATTTCGTCACCTACGTCTGGTTCGACGCACTCGTCAATTACATTTCCATCCCCGCCGCGCATGGCGATGCTGCCGTTCGCGCGGCCTCGAACTCCAAACTCCGGACTCCGGACTCCGGACTTGAATTGTGGCCTGCGGAGATTCACGTCATTGGCAAGGACATTTTGAAATTTCACGCCGTGTTCTGGCCGATCATGCTCAAGGCGATGGGCCTGCCGCTGCCGAAACATCTTCTGGTTCACGGCTGGTGGCAGAAAGACGGCGCGAAAATCAGCAAGAGCACCGGCAACATTGTGGATCCCATGGTCGTCGTTGACGAATGGGGCCTGGACGCTTTTCGTTTCTACGTCTTGCGCGAACTCGACATCGGCCCGGATGGCAACTGGACGGATGCGGGCTTCAAGGCGCGTTATCAGGCCGAACTCGCCAACGGTCTCGGCAACCTCGTCAACCGTTCGCTCTCGATGCTCAAGCGGTATCGCAACGGTGTCGTACCGGCGAAACACGACGAACTCGCCGCCACTGCCACGAAAGCGACCGACGAAACCTGTGCCTTGCTGAAACAGAACCGGCTTCAGGGGGCGTTGCACAGTCTCTGGTCGCTCGTCACGCGGGCCAACCAGTACGTGGACCAGACCGCACCCTTCAAGTTGGCCAAGGATCCCGCACAAGCCAAACGGCTTGACGAGGTGCTCTACAACCTTGCCGAAACCTGTCGCGTGCTGGCGGTGCTGCTCTGGCCGTTCCTGCCCGGCACGGCCACGAAAATTTACGCGCAACTCGGTTTGACCGGCGCGCCCGATAAATTTTCCGAGGCCGCCTGGGGTGGATTGAAGCCGGGCCACAAAATCGGTGAACCCGCGCCGCTTTTCCCGCGCAAAGATAATCTTTAACCGTGAATCCACCGAACAATCCCCCCGGCTGGAAAATTGCCGTCGCCGGCGGCATCAGTCTCGTGCTTGTCTGTTATCTTGATTATATCACCGGCTATCAACTGACCATTTCGCTTTTTTATCTGATCCCGATTTTATTGTGCGGATGGTATTTCCAGCGACTTGCCATCGTCTGCACCGCTCTCTTGATTGGAATCGGCTATTGGTTTACCGACCGGCTTTCCGGCCACACCTACAGCCACGAGTCCTTTCGCATTTGGAACAGTTTTAACCGCTTTGCCGTTCTTTTAATCGTTGGCTTGGTCATCCATCGCCTGAGATTGGCCTTAAACGAAAAAGAGCGAATAAACGGGGAGCTGAAAAAATCATTGGAGGAATTATCCAGATCAACGGAAGAAATTCGAAAACTGCAAAGCGGCTTGCAGACCGTTTGCGCCTGGACGAAGCGAATCAAAGTCGGAGAACAGTGGGTAACGCCGGAGGAATTTTTGAGGGATCAACTCCACTTGAAACTCACCCATACCATTTCACCTGAAGCCAGCCATGCGTTTATCAATGAACTGAACGAAAAGAAAGATCCGCCAAATCCTTCATCAGAGGAGAAGTGACCATGGAGCGTCTGCAAATTAAAATGCCTTCCGCCACAGACCGATGATCCAAGAGACGGTTCGCAATGCACACAAACGAATTTGTCGCCCTGGCAATTTTTGCACTGACCTATCTGCTGCTCAGCGGACGGCAACTCCACATTCTGCCCTTGAACCGCCCCGCCGCCGCGCTGCTCGGCACCGTGCTGATGGTCGGCTGTGGCATCCTCACGCCCGAACAAGCCTACCGGGCCGTGGACTACGACACGCTGGTGCTGCTGCTCGGCATGAGCCTGATCTCGGCTTACCTTTATCTCGCGGGATTTTTTGAATGGACGGCGGACTGGGTGCTGCGCGTGGCAAAAACCCCGCAGCGTCTCCTCCTGTATCTGACACTCACGGCCAGTGTTTTGTCCGCGCTGCTGGTGAACGACACGATTTGCCTGATGTTGACGCCGCTGGTCGTTACCGTGGTGGTGCGCGGGCGATTGCCGTTATTGCCTTACCTCCTGGCCCTGGCGATGAGCGCCAACATCGGCAGCACCTGCACGCTTGTCGGCAACCCGCAAAACATGATTATCGGTCATCTGTCCAAAATCCCTTTCACGAACTTTTGCCTGTCGCTCCTCCCGGTTTCCATGGCCGGGCTGGCGGTGGAATTCGCCATCCTGAGTTTTGCCTTCCGCAAGACCCTGCGCGCCGTTTCGATTCAACCCGCCTGCGTGGCCGAAGCCAGTTCGGACATAACCAACCAATCCACTGTCGGGCCGGACCCCGGAGCACCGGAGACAAGTACTTCGGCGCGGCGAAGGCCCGCCGAAATTCCACCACACCCGCTGGACCGGCGGCTCACCGCCATGACCCTCGGCGTGCTCGCGCTGGTGTTTGCGGGGTTTGTGGCCGGATTGAATCTCTCGTGGACGGCGCTCGCCGGCGCGACGCTGGTGATGGTCATTGCCCGACGTGATACGCACGCGGTACTCAAGCTGGTGGATTGGAACCTTCTCTTTTTCTTCGCCGGCCTTTTTGTGGTCGTCGAAGGACTCAATAGCACCGGCCTGCCGGAACAGATTTACAATCATCTGCGCGGACTTTTCGGTTCAAGCACCGGGACCCAGGCTTGGAATCTCGCCTGGTTCTCGGTCGCCGGTTCCAATGTTTTTTCCAACGTGCCCTTCGTGCTGGTGGCCGGCAAATGGATTCCCGGCTTTGCCCATCCCGAGCTGATGTGGAAGGTCATGGCGCTGGCCACCACCTTTGCCGGCAACCTTACCATCCTCGGTTCCGTGGCCAACATCATCGTGGTCGAATCCGCGCGCCAGCACATCAGGATCAGCTTTTGGGACTATGCGAAAATCGGCATCCCGGTGACCTTGCTGACCACCGTGGTCGGCGTGGCAATCCTCCTGTTGCTGGGATAAACGCCGTTGCAGTTCGCCGGCGCGGCGTTAAATTAGGTCCATGAAAACGGGTCTTGCTTCGACCTTTTCATCGCTCGTGACCTTGGTGCTGGCCGCCCTGGTCATGACCGGTTGTGCCACCACCAGGCCGATTGACTGGAACAGCCGCGTCGGCAGCTACACCTTTGACCAGGCCGTGACCGGGCTGGGTCCGCCGGACAAGCAGGCCAAACTGAGCGACGGCAAAACCGTGGCTGTATGGATTACGCATCGCGAAGGCGGCACCAGCTTCAGCGTCGGCACGGGTTTCTATGGCGGCAACACCGGCTTCGGTGTCGGCCAGACCGTCGGAACGGGTTACAGCGATCGGGTATTGACACTTACGTTCGGCACGAACAATGTGCTCACCGCGTGGTCAAAAAATTACTGACATGAAACCTCCGCGAAACGATCGTAGCGGTTTTCGGACAAAAGCCGGACTCTCTCCGTTTCTGAGATTTGCGGCGCTCTGCCAAGACGCCGCTACGATAAAGCAAAGGTTTTTCGGAGGTGCATTTCTGCTGGTCGTCATTTCGGGATTTCTCTTCCTGCTTTCCGGCTGCGCGTCCACCGGTCCTTTAACCGTCCAGCAGGCAAATTATCCCGCAGACAAAGTGGACGCCCGCGGCCTGTTCGCCGAAAATTGCGTCACCTGCCACGGAAAAAATGGACGCGCCCACACTTTCCACGGCTGGTTTGTTGGCGCGCAGAATTTCGCCAACCTGGAATGGCAGATGGGTACCACGGATGGACAGATTGTCAATGCGATCAAAGCCGGGCCGGGCTTGATGCCGGCTTTCGCAAATAAATTATCCCCGTCCGAAATTGAAGCGTTGGCAAAGTACGTACGCACCTTCAGAACAACGGAATAAGGCCTAAAGCGTCGGAAACCGAAAAAGCAAACGTCGTTGGCAGAAAAAATGCCTTCTATTACATTAGTCCAATGAAAATGAAATTCGTGGCGAAGGGTTCCCTGCTGGCCGTTCTGGTTCTTGCCGTTGTTTTTATTTCCAGCTGCGCCACGGTTCCGCCGGTGGATTGGAACAGTCGCGTCGGCAGCTACTCCTTCGCTCAAGCCATCCATGAACTTGGACCTCCGAATCGGCAAAGCCGGCTCAGTAACGGCGGGACGGTGCTTAAATGGTTTCTCCAACCGGCTGGCGGTATCGGCGCGCCCAATAATGGCATG
>DATEGR010000355.1:0-14689 GCA_035279985.1 Verrucomicrobiia bacterium | reverse complement strand
GGCTTCTTAGCTTAGCGGAGTTTATTGATATTAGCAGATTTTCTGTGTGGAAGTAATTATTATTTTGTGCAGCATTATCTGAATATTTTGCACCGAAACTGAAAATCCGGTCAGCGTGGCTCCGGGGCGCAGTACTCAAATTTCAGGCTTTTTTGCAAAACCGGCGGCTGCAACTTTCAAAGTCCTGGTTACAATCCTTGGATGATAACCTCATTCAGCCGTCCGCGCCAGTGGAAGGAAATTATGAAACCAAAGCAAAAACAATTTACCTGGAAAAAAACATCGGTCGCCGGTGTTTGGCTGGTAATGCCGCTGCTGTGGCTCCTGCCGGTTCTCGCCGGATGTGGAGCGAATGCGCAGGCGTCGCCGAAGGTTTTCAACGTGCGCGAGTTCGGTGCCGCCGGCGACGGCCGGACGCTGGATACGAAAGCCATTCAAAAAGCCTTGGACACCTGCGGCAAGGCCGGTGGGGGTACGGTCCTGTTCCCCGCGGGAACGTATTTGAGCCAGCCGCTCAGTCTGCGCACCAAAACCACCGTGCAACTCGACGCGGGCGCAACCTTGCTGGCGGACACCCACCAGAACGAATACCTGAAGGTTCCCGGTGACTGGCTCAAGGCCGCCAGCAGCGGCGACTTTAATCCCTTCATTGAAGGCAAGAAATTGACGGACGTAACGTTCACCGGCGGAGGGACGATTGACGGGAACGGCGCCGTGTGGTGGGGCGAGGCTGAAAAGGCGCGCCAGATAAAATCCGGCTACACTTTGCCGCGGCCCAACCTGATTGGACTGCAACGTTGCCAAAACGTGCGGTTGGAAAATATCACCCTCAAAAACTCGCCCAAATTCCATTTCGTGCCGGCGGATTGTGACAATGTGGTGGTATCGAATGTAACCATCCTCGCGCCGGAACACGCGGCGAACACGGATGCGATTGACCCCAGCGGACATCATATCCTGATCACGAAATGCAAGATTGACGTGGGTGACGACGATGTTGCCATCAAGGCCGGGAAAAGCATGCCGCCGGGCCAATTCCAGAGCGAAGACATCACCATAACCGATTGCACCATTCTGCACGGCCACGGCATCAGCATCGGCAGCGAGACCTCGGGCGGCGTGCGCAACGTAACGGTCCGGAACTGCACGTTTGAAAATACCGAAAACGGCCTGCGCATCAAATCGCAACGCGGCAAAGGGGGGGTGGTTGAAAACATCCGTTACCGCGACATCACCATGAAGAACGTCAATCCGGCCATCACCTTGACCTGTTATTACATGAACAATTCCGCCGGAGATACCGCGCAACCGCCTGCTGCCAAAGCCGACACGGCGCAACTGGCCAGCGCCCTGACTCCGGTTTTCCGCGACATTTATATCAGCAATCTGACCGCCACCTGCCAGAAAGCGGCGGGGGTCATCACCGGTTTGCCGGAAAGCAAGATTTCAAACGTAGTGCTGGAAAATATCCGCATCTCATCGTCCACCGGCATGACGATCAAAAATGCCGGCGGCGTTCAATTCAAGAACGTACAGATCACAACCGAACAGGGTCCGCCGGTGATCACGGAGAACGCGCAGGTGGCCAATGTGGAGGGCGCCAGGGGCACGCCATGACAACGGCAGCGGGCGGTTTTATCAAATGAACTGAAGGCGGGACCCCGGAATTCAATATTCCGGGACCATTTGTATTTGCGACAAAGCGCCACCACAACACCGGTTGTAACCTGTTGTGACGCGTTTCAATGGCCAAGCTGGCCGCGATAAAACATTTGTGTGCTATTGGTCGTGGGCGTGAAAAATTCGAAAGAATTGCTCGCGAGCAGGTTGGTACCGATGGGCGCCCAATGAACCAGGTCGCTTGAGGATTGAAGAATATAGCTTTGTCCGGCCTCGCCGGTGAGCCAAACGCCCATTTGTCCCGGCCCGCCATTATTGCCGATTTTCAGATTGAAGCTGTTCGTTGCGGGCAATACAAAAAGTGTGATGCTCTGGGCGGGCAACATGTCGCTGAGAATGCCGTTAGTTACCGTGAGATCGGCCAAATGATTGATGGCGTTGGCTGAGGTCAGTTGCCAGCGCTGGGCGTTCCCGCCGGCGGGGAAGTTGGTGATGCCCGCCACGATGGGCGTGGCGTTGGTAAGGTCCCTTTGTTGAGGACCATGAGCATCAGCGCACCGTCGCTGGTCCGCACGGCGCCAAAAGCCGCGAGATAGTCTGGTTGGGGCACCGTCGTCTGAACGCTGATATCGCCGAAAACGGATTTGTTACCGTCGTAGTTTCGGTAGATCTTCATCGCCTTGTAAGTCGGGGTGCTGGGATCCGGCGTGCCCCAGCGCGCGGACAGGTAGAGTCCCTTGCGGCCGAAAATGCCAAGAACGTCCGCCTGGCCGAGGGCGCCGCCCATGTAGTTATCCGCGCCCCAGGTGTATTCGGTGATGCCGGTTTTCAGGCCGGGATAGTTGGTCGCGATCCAGCTTTTCATCCGGGGAATCATGTACAGTTTGGCGTTAATCCAGCTTTCGTCCACGTAGTTGGAATCCCAAAGGGCGCGGGTGGCGCGGTTGCGCAACAGATCGGTGGCCGGATCTGTGGTGCCATAGCCGACAGAACCTTCCGGCGGATAGAAATGGATGGTGAAAATGTCAATCGTCTGGTGGCCGGCACTGAGGTCATGCTGATGTATTTGGTTCAGGAGCCACGGGGTGTAATCCGCACCGCCATGCGCGGCGCGATCCGTGTTGCCCGGGTTCTGAATGTCATAGCCGCTGTTGAAAAAGCCGTTCCAGCCCCATTCCTCACCCACGACAACAGCCGCATTGGGATCGTAGGATTTAACCATGCCGCCGTAGGCAATGACATCATCGCGGATTTCCTCCATCGTCGGCCCGATGGGATGCGCGTCCCGATGCGTATACTCCCAGATGGTTTCCTCGTTATCCATGATGTAGAAGCGGACGCCGCCATTGGTGGAGACATCCCATTGATTGGTCAGGTGTTGAACCCAGCCCTGCTGGAAAACGACGTTGGTGGGGAAATAGGCGTCGTTGGGATCGTTCCACGTAATCGTCGTGTTGTTGGTGACGCTGACGCCGTTGCCGGCGTCGGAGCGATAGGGGTCACTGCCTGTCTGCGGCCCGTATTTGGAAATGGAGAAGCTGTACTGGTCTGCGCGATTGGGTCCCAGCTTGGGCATCCAGCCTATCATGGGAATGGTGATCATCGGCTCCGCGCCGCCATTCTTTGTATCGGTGATAAAACTGTCTGCCGAAGCGCCTGGCGTTGAACTGCCGTCGCTCAGGCTTTCAAAATACCAGTCGCTGGCTCGATTGTGCGCGTTGAGCTGCCAGTTGTAGGTCGTTTCAGCGTTTCCACCGCCGCGATTGAGTGTGTAATTCAAGTCCTGAAGTTGGCTGGCAGAGGCCCAATTCAAACCATAAATATAGGGGCTGATCGAATGCCGGTTGACCAGCGCGTCGAGGCCGATGGCGACCGGGGCGTTGGTTCCCGCTGAAGGACCGTTGGTGTTGGAGCTGGAGTTGGTGGAAACCAGGGAGATGTCGTCCAGGTAAAACGTGGGCTCCCCCGTCCCAGCACTGTCTCGTATCACAAACCCGCTGAAATTGGTCTGATTCGCCACCCAGCGCCGACAGCGGCGCAACGAACTGCTGCCACGTGCTGGTCGCCACCGTTCCGAGGGCATATTGCGTCGACTGCCCGCCACCGTTCAACAGGCCATAGACCCGTAGATGCTGCCCGCCGCTGGTTCCGCCGTTCAGCCAGAAACTGATGTCCGAATACGGGGTCGAATCCATGTTCGGATGATACAGCTGGATTCCCGCCCACCCCCCATCGTGACGCTGATGGAATACGAACCGCTGTGTACCGGTGAGGTGTTCGCGTAATTCAGCGTGGCCCAACCCCAATTTTGCCAGCCGTTTTCCAGCGCGTCGTCATACACGATTTGATCGGCGCGCAGGCCAGTTGAGGCAGAAATATCCAGAGCAGAAGGTGGTATAGCCAGTTGCCGGGGAGACGGTGCTTCATGAAACGATGTGACATATCAGAGTGAAAAAGCTTACACCAGCGACCGCATTAATGCAGGCCGGAATCTGTAATGAATAATAACGACAAAGAATACTCACCAAGTTTAAAGAGGGGATTAATGTTTGATACATTCATAACAAATCTGATGAACACGAATGAATGCAGAACTCCACGGATCAAACGGGACTCTTTTGGGGACGCTTGGTCTTAAACATGGACTTTTGGGAAATATATCGCAAACCGAAGAGCCCAACCAATCGTCAATTTTGACGACACAACACGTCCAGCCAACCATGCAAGGGCCTTTGGTTCATGGTCGCGCCGGAGTTCCGGTTGTTGTTAAAAACATCGAACTTGAACCGGATGGCCGCCGTAATTGACCACGGCATCGGCGGTCGGCGTCAAGGCAATGCCGGCGCCGTGGCCGGAAGAAACCCAAACGACCCGGAAGGTGCGGTTGGCCAGCATGCCCGGGAAATTCCCCCGTCGCCGGCCAATGGTCAGCGTCTGCGTCGCTTCATTCCAAGAAATCGGAATTGTCGCATATTTTCCTTTTTCGTAATCGTAATTGTCGCCTTCGTCCTCATAGAGCGTGAACTGGCCGTCCGCGCCGCGATATACACGCAGTTCAATCGGGTCATTGGTCTGCATCGCGTATTGAATCGCCGGGCCGTAAGGAATGACGGAACCGGCCCGCGCGTAAAGCGGCAGTTTGTCAATCGGCGCCGCCGCACTGACAGTCTGACCACCGGCGCTGGTCTGGCCGGTCCAGAAATCATACCATGTTGTGCCGGATGGAAGATAAACAGTTCGATTCGTCGCACCGGCGACCGTTACCGGACACGGCATCAGCGCCGGTCCAAACAGGTACTGATCCGGGATATCGTACACGTTTGTGTCTGACCGGAAATCCATCACCAGCGGCCGCATCATCGTGTAAGCGCCATGCGTCACCATCCACGAAACCGAGTAGATGTAGGGGATGAGGTGATAGCGGAGCTGGTCGTAATGAATCAGAATGTCCTCCGTGTTGGTGCCGAATCGCCACATCTCCTTGGGCTGGCCGGTGCCATGCACGCGGAACATCGGGCAAAAGGCGCTGAACTGGAACCAGCGCGTGAACAGTTCGGCATAAGCGGGATCGGCCGGGTCGCCGGCAAAAAAACCGCCCGTGTCCGTGTTCCAATACGGAATGCCGCTGATGGAAAAATTCAGGCCCGCCGGAATTTGCCTTTGAAACACCGGCCAGGTGCCGTGAATGTCGCCGCTCCACGTCACGGCAGCGTTGCGCTGCTGCCCCGCGTAGGCGGAACGGGTGAGGATGAAGACGCGTTTATTGGAAGTTTCGGCGCGTTGCCCCTGATAAACTCCGGTCGTGTGCATCAAGGGATAAGCATTGAACACCTTGAATCCCGGACCATCAGCGGTCGTGAAATTTCGGAATTCGCCCCAGGCGCTGCTCAATTCCGGTTCGCTGGCGTCCAGCCACCAGCCATCAATGCCGTCCGCAAATAGTTCCCGGGCCATTTGCCGCCAGTAAATCCGCCGGGCCGTCGGATTGAAGGCGTCATAGTATTGGAATTTGGCCGGCACCAGCCAGTTGCCGAACACCTCCGGGTAAAGACCGCCGGCGTTTTTCAACTCCCGCCAGTTTGCGCTGCCCTCGTCAAAGCGCCCCCAGACCGAGATGATTAAATGCACATTGTCCGCGTGCAATTTCCGCATCAATCCGGCGAAGTCCGGATAACGGTTGGTGTCGAACTGGTGCGAACCCCACGGATGCGGCGACCAATAATACCAATCCTGAATGACACAATCCAATGGCACGTGCATTCGGCGATATCGTTGCGCCACGTCGAGCAGTTCCTGCTGCGTGGCGTAATGCTCCTTGCACTGCCAGAAGCCCCACGCCCATTTTCCGAACATCGGCGCCGCCCCTGTCAACCCGCGGTAATCGGCGACCACCTGGTCGAGCGCCGGACCAGCCATGAAATAATAATCAATCGCGTCCCCCGCCTCGGAGGTCCACGTCACTTCCGAGGTTTTGGCGGGCAACTGCCAGGCCAGACGCACGACCGCCTGGCCCCCGCCTTGAAAATATTCCATACGGATGCGATGCCGGCTGTTGGCGGCAAAATTGACTGTGGCGGTATCCGTCTGCGCCGGATGAATTCCCCAGTCGTCAATCACCGGCCGGTCATCAATCCAAAGCCGCACGCCATCATCGCTGGTGGTTGATAAAACATAAGTCCCTGCTTGCAGAGCCTGGACAAATCCATCCCAGCGAACGCTGTAATGGTCGTGCGACAATCCCGGCGGCGGCGTGCTGCTCCAGTCGAAATCCACCTGCGCATCCGTGCGGTTGGTGACCAGCGCGTCAAAATTCTCTCCCCGATAATATCGTGCCGTCAGCCCGCCGGCCTCGCCGCTTTCTGGGCAAAGTTGAGCGGTGGGAATCACTTGTTCAACGCCCGCGGCGACGCTCACTTCGGTGATCGCCGGATTGTCCCAGAGAATGCCGTAGCCACGGCTCGATACCAAAACCGGCACGGCGCTCTCGGTCGGATTCCGCTGCTGCAGGTGAACCGTGGCGCCGCGATAATTCATCCAGCCGTTCTGGTGCTGGCCGAGGCCGTAAATCGCCTCATCTGGCGCCAGCACAAATTCCTGCCGGCTCCGCAACGTGCTCATCCCGTCAATCTGGTTGGGTATCAGGCTCTTTCCACCATCGGGAGCCTCGGCAAGAATGGGCGCGCCGTTTTTGTCAAAAAACGAAACCGCGCCCGTCGCGCGATTGACGCGCGCCTGGATTTCCTTCGTGCGTAGAATAATTTCGCTTTGGGTGTTGCTCCATTGCCACGGCACATGCTCCGGCTTGCCGACAACCGCGAGGCTGGTGGATTTCGGCAGCGGGCTCTGCGCTGCATAAGTCACACGGATGACGCGCGGCGAATAAATCTCCAGCCGCATTACGCCGGGATTCATTTGCAGGGTGATGCCGTTGGAATCTTTTTTGACACGCGCCACAGCCATGGGCGCGGCAAACATTTGCATCGCCGAAAACAAGAAGGCGCAAACAAACAAGGTGTTGAGGAAACGCTTCATATTGCGGTTATTTTCATGTGGTTCTTGAAAGCCTGGCCGGCGCGAAATGACACCGTCAGTCGCCGTTCCTGCCGGCGGGCAAGATGGAGATTTCGGCCGCGCTTGTCCACCCGTTGCTGTTGATCTCCCGCAAAGCTGTGAAGCGGAAAAATCGCGCGTTGACCGGGGGAAAGTTGACTTCCTGGAGCGAGGGATTGTTCCGAATGTTGGCGAAGGTCCCGGAAATGATGTTGGTCGTCCAGTTGCTTCCATCCAAGCTCGTTTCGAATCGGTAATTTACAATGATGCCGTTGGGGTTTCCATCCTGCCGCGGCAGATAGGTGAACCCGGCAATCCGATGTGATCTACCCAGGTCAATCGTGATGAAATGCGGCAGCTTCAAATCCTCATTCCAGCGGGTGTGCCAGATGGTGGATGAGTTGCCGTCAATCGCATTGGCGGCGCTGTTGTTTTCCCCCGCCAATTCCTGGCTGTCCACCGCCACCACTCTCCATCCCGTGGGCGGCAAACCGGCGAAGGTTTTTGAAGCCACGATGCCCGGCTTGCCGTTCGGCATCACACAGGCGGCTTGCACGATGCCGGTCAACGGCAGGTGGATCGGCGATGTGTAAACCGGCGCACGGGTTGTTGGTTCGGTCCCATCCACGGTGTAAACCATCTTACAACCCCCGGCATTGCTGATGGTCACCAGGTTATCGGTGCTGCGATCCGAAATGACGGGAGACATGCCATAAATGGACTGCTTGAAAAGCCCGATTTCTGCCACCGTCGGTTCCAGACGCGAGCCAGTGATGCGTGCCCGCATCTGGCTTGTGGTCACAGGCAATTTCAGCCGGATGAGCCGGCGGTGCCCGACGGTGGTAAGGTCGTCCGATGGAATTTTTTGCGCCGGGACCCAGTCGGACCCGTTCCAAACGTCAATGGCAAAGGATTCAATCCGCTGGCCGCAATGATCCACCGCTTCCTGCAATGAAACGACGTCAAACGTGACCGGCTTCGGCAGCGCAAGGGTCACTGTGCCGTTGGTCCGGCCCGGTGCGGCTTGCCACCAGGTGTCAATGTTTCCGTCCAGCGCCAGCGACGGGGAGGTGGCCGGGTCTGAACTGTCGGCTGTGATGTGGCCCCCGGCAGCAAGATTGGTGGCAAACGTGTCATTGACCAACTGCGACAGCCGGCTCAAGGTCTCAAGCTGATCGTCTGGAATCAAACCGCGTCGGTCCGGGGAAAGATTCAAGATCAAATTCGCGTTGCGTCCGACGGATGTATAGAAAATGTCAAATAGCTGGGACAGACTTCTCGGGTGTTTCCCCGGCGCCCAAAACCATTGGTCGTTGGCAAGGATCGTGGCATTCACTTCCGCCGGATACCACCACAGATAGGAACCTGGCGTGAGCTTGGCGCGGCTGCCGAGATCGCCAGCCTGCATGTCCGGCCATCTGAAGGTGTCGGGCGGCTCGGGCAACGGAATGACACTCCATTCCGTCGTGCGGCCTACCCCGCCTTCATTGCCCACCCACCGCACATCCGGCCCTTTGCCCATGATGACCGCGTTGGGTTGCAGGTGGCGGATCAGATCATACCACGCCGCGTAATTGTACGTCTCGTGGACGCTCGGATCGGGGTTCGCGCCATCGAACCAGACTTCTTCAATCGGTCCGTATTGGGTCAGCAATTCGTAAAGCTGGTTCAGGAAATAGCGATTGTAGTCGTCCACCACATAGGAATAGCTTCCAAAACCAGGCGCCGGTGTGCGGCCTTTCATGGGATTGCTCTTGAAACTGGCCGGATCGGTGGGAATGACCGACAGAGCATTGCTGCTGCCGTTGCCGTAATAACCGCCGGGATTTTTCAGATTTGTCCGCAACTGGTAAAGGTCGGCGGGGGAAAGATAAACACCCAGTTTGAGGCCGTGGGCGCGGGCGGCATCGGCCACCTGTCGCACCTCGTCGCCTTTACCCTCCAGCCAAGGACTGGAGGCAACCGAATGCGACGTATAACGTGTGGGCCACATGCAAAATCCATCGTGGTGCTTGCAGACCAGCACGATCATTTTGCCGCCGAAGTTCTGCATCGCGCCGCACCATTGGTTGGCGTCCAGTTCCGTGGGATTGAAAATCGAAGGGTCTTCATGCCCGCTACCCCATTCGACGTGATTGAAGGTGTTCACACCGAAGTGGAGGAAGAACGTCCGTTCCAGCCGCATCCAATCCGTCTGATTGGCGCGCGGCAATACCCTCGCCGCTTTTTCAACCATGAGGGACTCGGAATCGCCGTTCGAAATCACCTGCATCGTGGACCAGGGAATCTGAGCCGGCGCAGCAACGCTGATGGTCTTGAGTGAAAAGCCCAGCGCCAATGTGGTCAATAGGGTTCGATTCATCGTCATGTATACCGCGGACTATTGGTTGAGCGCGTTAAACATCAGCCTTTTCGCCGTCACCGGTTGAAATTTGCCGGAAGCGCCGCTGATAAAGGAATCCATGAGTCCCGGCAGTCCCAGGAACACGATTTTGCCCCGGCCACAGGGGATGATCGCGGCCGCAACGCCAACGTTGGGATCATGATCTTTGCCGTAACCGATGACGGACTCGACACCGGCGCCGGACAACATCAGGCCGTTGCCGCTGGTAATCTGGTACGGCCAGTCCAGCACACAGTCCGATGGCAGGCCGGCGAGCAGCACGTGTTTGCGCCCGAAGAACCAGAATCCCATCCAGGACGGTCCTGAGGAGCCAACGGGCCCGGCGTAAGTGACGAGCCCCTGCGCGGCCAGAAAGGCGGCCATTTGTTCGGCGTCCCCGCCGCCAGTGGTAAGCAGGACGAGGCGCGTGCCGTCGCGTCGCGCCCGTTCGATGGCGGCACTCAGGTCCGGTTTCCAGTAATCATCAACCTGTTGGGAAATCGGTGTCCACGCGTTTCCGGCCGGATCGGTGTACGGCTCGTCCCGAAAAATTCCTCGCACCACCTTGCCCGAAGAATCCCGCAACTCCACGGCGGCCAGTGTCGCATGGTCGGACTTGACGCGCGGTACCGAAAGACAAACTGTTCCCTCGGGCGCATCAACGACAAATGTTTCCACCAGCGCCCGATCCTTTCCGCCTGCCCTGGCGAAGATGTCCAGGTCTTTGGCAACAATCGTGTCGTTGATTGCAACATCAAAAACCCGCTGTCCGGGACCGCTCATGTAGCCGTCGTCCAAGTAGAGTCTGACGGTAACCTTGCCAGGCGTCAGGCCGTGCCAGATATGGATTAGTCCGGCCTCGCCCCACAACTGATGCTTGAACAGTTCCGGGTCATCTGTGTTGGCAACGGACGCGGCGGTGTAACTCGCCTGCCAGTCCTCCGGGCCGCTACCGCCGGTCGCCAGGAGAATCGTTGACACTTTCCCAGGGTTGGTCGAAAGGGCCACGGCATTGGCGTTGAATTGGCGCTTGAGCGCGGCGACAAGCTCTTCGGTTTCGCCGCAACAGGCGATTACGCCTTTCAACGCTGCCGGCTGCGGATCAATCACGAGCAACGGCTCGTCCCGTTCGAGCACGGGCCGGCCGCCGGCCTGGGGGCCTAACGCAGCGTGGATCGTAACGAGACCGGGCTGGTTGATCTTGAATTGGATGTCCTGTTTCAGCAGTTGGCCGAAGGTTTCGCCGCCGATCAGCTTGACCGGGTAATCCGCGTGAAACAGCGGCTCGTGACCGGCCATGGAAGCGGTCACCGTCAGGCGCCAGAAGCCGGTCAGATTTTGCTCGTTAATCTGATGAACATCCACCACGGCCGTATCGCCCCTGGCGATCACGTCATGGCGCGGTCTGATGACCAGGACCTCCGGTTGCGCGGCCTGATGGATGAGCGTGGGGTCCGCCTTGAGCTGGCGCAACGCATCGACGAGCCCGCTATGGTCGTCGATCGTCGTGGATTCCCAGCCGGAGAGGACGATGTAATCAACGGCGTCGCACATGCGGGCATTTTCCAGCAGATGCGCGGCGGAGAAGTAATGCTTCGTAGCCGCCTGCCGGAAGAGGTCTTCGGCCGTGGGAAACGCCGAGTGGAATTGATGATCGTCCAGGAATTTATTGTAGGCCGCGAGGATCGCCTCGTGGGCTGCCAGATCGTAGCCGGTTTGGTGGTGGGCTTTATACCAGTTGACAATCGCGGCGTGATCGTCGGGCGAAGCGCCAGTGGCCATCTCGCCCCACACGACAATTTCCTTTTTTTTGTCGGTGTAATACTTGTAATCGTCTGGTGATTTATACATCGCGTCAACCCATACTCCGGGCGAATCCATCGCCGTGTGCTCGTCCCACCAGCCGTCTTCCATCCAGGTGTGACTGTAAGGGCGGGTCCACACCTGTCCGCTTGGGCTTACGCCGGATTTGAGGAGGATAATGCGCGAGGGATCGGCTGCGCGCATCTTCTCGATCGCGTAGCGCATCCGCGGATTGTTCACATCGGGGTCAGTCTCGTTCTGGAGGGTCCAGAGACTGACGCAGGGACTGGACCGGTAGGCCCGGATCATGGCCAGTTCCTTATCGAGCTGGTAGCGGTTGAGGAAATCGAGTTCGACGAGCTTGCCGCCGTAGTTGACCTGAACGCTCGTGTTCGGGGGCTCCGATTGCGCGCCTTGGAACGTAAACACGCCACCGCCAGCTTCGCAGTAAAGCAGAAACCCGGTGCGGTCAAAGCCATTGATTTCGAGGGCCTTGGGCATGTGCCGATGATTTTGAAGGGAGTCGAGACCGAGGGCTTTCATCGCCGCGATCTCGCGTCCTACCGCAGCCTTGTCAGGGAAAATGCCGTTCGGTGCCCAGAAACCCCATGAAATCGAGGAGCGCGGCACGATCCGACGACCATTCAGATAGAGCTTCGCGTCTGTTCCGGGTCCTTTGACGCCCAGCCAGCGGAAGCCAAAGGTCGTGCTGCGATCGGAATGCGCGAGCGTCGGCAGCGTTGCGGAGGCCTTGTAAAGATTCGGCTGGTCAATGCCCCAGAGCAGGGCGTTGGCGACCGTCGCATCAATTGAATTGGTGACGGTTCCGCCAGCCGGGAGATGAATGTTTTTGTTTTCTTCAAAGACAACATTGCCCTCCCGTTCGATGGAAAAGTTAACCGGCCCGTCGTAGGCCGGACCCGTGGATGTGATTTCGGCCTGGATTTGAACCGAACGGGGGTCGGGCCTATTGAAAACCGCCAGATCGCTCACGTTGACCGGCGCACGCACCTGCATCTCCACGCCACCGGCCAGACCGCCGAAGGCATGGGTCGCCGGCAATGTATATTTGCCCCAGGTCATCGGTATGAAATCCATCCAATCCAGCCTGCCTCCCGGATTCGTGATTCGCACAGCCAGCAGGTTCGTTTCGCCGGGGTTGATCGCATCCGTGGCATCCGCGGTAAATGGCGCCTCAGAGATAATGCTGTAGCCTGCCAGCTTGCCATTAACGTAAACCTCGCTGCGCAGGCGGCCGGCGGGGAAATAGAAAACCAACCGCTCACCGGGCCGCAGGGCCGGCGGCGTAAACGGCTGATACCACCACGACACGCCCTGATAGTATCCATCGGCCGCCACGATGGCCGATGGCGAGGTCGAAGCAGTCGTGCGTGCCGGCGGCCTGTTGAAGTAATGCTCTTCTACGGTCGCCGGCAACGACACAGCAATGCCAGCCTGCTCGTTGAGCACCGCCCATCCTCCGGTCGGCGGATTCACCGGCAGGTTTGTGAGGTTCACATCTTCCGGCAGATAGAGGGTGTCATCCTCCCAGGCCGCTTTTGGGTCCAGCCAAAGTCGCCATCCCTGATCCAGATTGACGGCGTCAGACACATCCGCACGCGCGAACGAGAGGAAGATGAGTTGAAAGACGATGCATGGGAAGGAAAGCGTTTTCACCATAGGTTTGAAGGCTGGCAATCAGCAGTTGGAATTGAAATGAGTCGTTTTGTTATCGCCGTCGCGAGGAAACAGTCGAGCGTCAACAGAATCAATTTGATCAGGTTTAGTTTCATGGATTTTCACGGAACCAACTGGACAACAATTTCTTTTTGGTTGCGGGAGATTCCGATCTTCAGGGCACTTCCAGTGGATGATGCCGGAGCTGGCCGCAGCAAGGCCGCCGGGTCGGCCGTCTTCTCACCGTTTTCGGAAAGAATGACATCATTTTTTCGCAACCCGGCTTTGGCCAGGCCCGACTCCGCCGGAACGTCCAGCACCAAAACACCCGTCACACCGGGCAGACCGAAGGCGGACATCTCGCCTTCGTTGCTAATGTTGCGCACACTGGCGCCGAGCCACGTCACCGGCGCGGCGGCGCGCGCGGCGGATGCGGGCGCGGCTATTTCCGGTTGCGGCAATTCCGGAACGCGCGCGATGGCCTTGAGTTCCGGTTTTTGCAGGCCGAATTGATCCATCGGGAAATTCATGAAACCCAGGGCCAGCGCGGGCGAGCCGGATTTGACACGGTAATCCCCCTTGGCCGGATCCGCAAAATCCGCGTCCGCCACGATGGAATGCTTGTCGCGCCCGCTCTGCTTCTGCAAACCGACGGCGGGAGAGGGCTCGGCGCCGGTTTTTTGCACAAGGTTGCAGTCCATTTCCTGTCCCCACGGCGGCGAAGACATTCGCGCCGGGTCGTAGTCGCGCCAGACGATGTTGTGCGCGAAAACGCCGCCGCTGTTGGCCAGCCAGACCTGCGGATAGCAGGTCGAGTCCACGATGATGCCAGCCTTCAGCCACCAACCTTGGTATGTGCCGCTCGGCACCAGCGCCATCGAATTGCTGGAGACATAAACCGGATAATTTGTGTAAACCGGACTATTCGTGCCGTAACGCGGCATCCAGGACCAGTTGTCGCCCCAGCCGTTGTCAAACCGTCCGGAATAAATCTGCATGTCGTCCGTGGTGGCAGCATGAGCCGCCAGCGCGAAAAAAAGCAAAAAAACTCCGCACGAAAAGGACAGTGGTCTCATTCCGGTAAAAATAACCCAAACGCGACCAAAAAACTTGTCGTTACTTTTCACGACGGCAGCCACGGCCAACCTGAGTGGTTTAAGAAATACTGCGTCGGTGAATCCGGCCGCGAAACCACCTGGCCGTGTGGCTTGCAAGGGGCGTCATTTTGGTTTGCCGGCAATGAACAGCCGCTGCGCAAAGTCATAGAGGTTGCTGCCCCAGGTCTCGGCGTCGTGGCCGTGGTCGTCCACGTTCCAGATGTGGGGGACGTTGTGCTGCTTCAGATACACGTGAACGCCTTGGGAAATGTTGATCAGGCCGTCCTGGTTGCCGCAGGAAAGGTAGAGGAGTTTCAACTGCTCACGCGCGGCGGCGGGGTCAGGCACGAGTTCGGCGGGCGGTTGGGTGTTGGGCGCAGGCGAAAATCCGCCGACCCACGCAAACGCGTCGAGGTGCTTCAGCCCGAAATTGAGAGCCTGGCCGCCGCCCATCGAGAGACCGGCCAGGGCGCGGTCCGCGCGATTCGTGCTGGCGGAATACTTCGCCTGAATGGCGGGAATCAGACAGTCGAACAGGTCGCGCTCGAACTTGGAAAAG
>DATEGR010000354.1:0-8045 GCA_035279985.1 Verrucomicrobiia bacterium | reverse complement strand
CCGGACCGGCCGATTTTTTCCATTCGGCAAAACAGACCGGCAACAGGTCGCGCGGAGCAATGCTGCGGCGGAGCAGATTGGCAAAACCGGCTGCGGAATCCTTGCCGGCAATGTAATCCTGCTGTTCCCGCTCGGCGTGTGGCGGCACGAGGCTGCTGGCGTTTTTCCAGATAAACAATCCGGCCAGCAACAACAATCCGGCCGCCAGCCCGTGCAGCCGGTATTTGCGCATCAGCATGGCGATTCCTGAACGGTCAACAATCCCGAAATGCGACTCGTCAAAAACAATATTCCGGTTGGAACCGACAAGCCAGGCCAGCAAGTCCGCGTGCCGGTCCTTTTCCATCGCCTCGTTGCTGACGAAATACGGGTCGGTAGCCATCACGACCGAACCCTTGCCGAACTGCCGTTCAATGAAAACGGCATCGGTGCCACGCCCGTAAATCACGCGCCACGCGTTGTCCAGATTGGTGAAGACCGCGCCGCTGTGCCAATCCAGGGTACGCGGCAATGGGAGGTCGGTTTTATTCACGACCCGGGCCGCTTCGTAAACACCTGCTGCTTGAGCGAGTTTGACAAAATTCACCTCGAACCCCCAACGCTCGGTCAAATCCACATCTTCATCTTCATCATTCGCGTTCTTCTTTTGCTTTGCCGGTTTGACGGGCGTCATTTTTTTGTCCTTCCCTCCGGCCTGGGCCGATTTCACGGAATTGGTATGGTCGTCGTTCTCGTCGCGGAATTCATACGACCCGGTCTGCGGATAAAGCAGGATGACCAGCCGGTTGCCGCGGGCGAGAAACGCTTTCAACTCGCCGAACAGGTCCGCCGGCACCCGGTCCCAATCGTCATCGGAACCACCCACTTGCAGATAGACCGTGTGAGGCTCCTCCGGCAGACGGTTCCCGGTGCTGAAATCGCGACGGACGGAAATCCCCGCCAGCTTGCCGAGGCTTTCGTAAAACGCCATCGTCCCGAGCGGGTCGGCACGCAACGATGAATAGGCCGGGTAAACGTCACCCGCCTCGAACCGGAGCTCGAAGAGCCGGATCAGGCCCAGGGCTAATATGGCCGCGCAGCCTGCCAGCAGGCAGAGGGAGAAGTATTTTTTCATCCAACGCCCCTCATTCTTTCCACATTGGCCACAAATTGCTCCACCCGCTCGCGGTTGACCTCATGCAGACCATACCAGATGTACTCGAAGGTCACGAGGTTGTCGCCGAACACCGACAGTAAATCGGGAAATGAATGTCCGCGCCGGCGCAATTCCCGCTCGTATTCATGGTTGGATTTGAACCGCGCAATGCTGATCAAGTTGCGGGCTGCCAGGTAGGCCAGGCTGGCCAGGTAAAACGCCCGCAGGGCCAGGCGCAGTTCGCCGCGATCGAGCAACTCACGGCCTAATTTGGTCCAATCGTCTCCCGGCAGCCGATCGGCGCCCACATTCTCGTCATGGATGTCCGGCAACAGCTGAATGGGTTCGCTGGCGACGATCGCCGGGGCAAGGCGATTCTGCCAGACGCGGTAAAGCAGGAAAAGCAGCGCGGCCACGGCCACGGCCACGAGCCCGTAGAGCAGGACATACAGCGATTCAATCCAGCCATAACCGGAGGTTCCGGAACTGGTGCTCACCCGCTGGTTCCGGAAAAGTTTCCGGAGCCATTCCTCCAGCCAGTTCACAACCGCGCGCACCCACCGCCGCAGCAGGGAGCCCACCTTGTCGAAAAACCGCGCCACCATGCCTTCCTGGGCGTCCGGTTCCACGATTTTTTCCCGTGGCATGCGCCAGGTGTACTTGTCGTCGTGGATGGTTTGATTGATGGCCTGGTCCAGATCCGCCGGTGTGACCGATGTTGAAACGGGTGCCTTGGCTGGTTGAACCGCGGGCGCTCGCGCGTCAGCGGCCCGCAGCGGCGGCGTCCAAAACAGCAGTCCCAGCAAAAGCACCACGACGGCCGCCACGGATGGGGCCGAGGCCGCCAGGGAATTCAGTTCCGCCCGCAAATCCTCACCTGATTCCAACGATTCACCGTAAAAACAGCGCAGGACATAGACGGTTTTCAAAATCGGGTCCACGCACAAGTAGGTCAGACCGAGCATTCCGGCGAAGAACGTCGTATTCAGCAGGCTGAACGTGCTTTGCGTAAAGACCGATTCGATGCCAAACAGCATTTTGATCAAGTGCGGCAGTACCAAACCCGTTACCATCCAGTTCAGAAATACATAAAACCCGAAGCCGGTCATGATGGCCAGGATGAGGTGGTTTTGTCCCGGCCAGAGCGTGGCCTGTTTCCAGGATTTTTTCAGAAGTTTTGAGACTCCTTCCGGACCGCCGTCGTCGAGGGCGGTGGCATTTTGATAAAAGGCATAGACCCAGGCCGCCGGCAGCACCGGAATCAGTAAGAGGGGGATCAGAAACAAACCCGTCGGCTGCACGAAGGCCTGGGCAAGGAAAACGCGTCCCCAGCGGCGGGCCGTCCAGCGTGGTATGGGTTCGGCGGCAACCTGTGCCCGCAGGCGGCGGGCAAAGATGACCTGCCAGAATTTCATCCAGAAAAATAATCCTGCCAGGCCCAGCGCGGAATCAACCAGATGTTGCCCGGCAAATGGACTGCGGCTCATGTCCGCCCAGAAATAAAGCAACCCCAGCACAAACGGAACCGCCCCGACATAATAAACCGCCAACGTTGCGACCGGTGCCGTGCGCAACCGGTGGGTGGCTTCTTCGATGAGATCGAAGGCGCCCTTGCCTTGTTGTCGCCGTTGTTTCATTCAGGAAACCGGAACACATTCAACATCCGACGGCTGAACCTTTGGGCGGCCAGAGGATGTTCGAGGTTGAATGTTCGATGTTCATTCCTTATCCACCCAGGGAACCTGCCAGAGCGTTCCTTCATGGAACGAATCCGGCAGCCTCAACAAACTTTCGCCGATCAAAAAAAAGAAAAACCAGGCCATCAAAACGCCGAAGGCACACTGGACGAGCCGCAGGAACCATGTGAACGTGATGTGCCGGGCAAGGGGTTGCCGCGTCAGTTTTTTCAGGCAGACGGCGCAAACCACACGGTCGTCGTGTTCGGTGATGCACTCGCGACAAAAACACTGTCCGCACTCCGGGCAGCGGGCCACCGCTTCGCGTCCCACATGATTAAAACAGCGTTGTTGGGCCAGAGTTTGCATGGTTCACGAGGTTCCCATTCAGGGAATGACGGGCGGCGCCCCCGGGGTTTGCGAGGCCGTGGGCGGTGAAATGGAGGCCTCCGGGGCCATCGCGGTTTCGGTTTTGGGCAACGTTCCGGTGGCGACGCGCATCCGGGAGGAAATTTCCCCTGGCGCCAACTCGCCCTGGGCGGCCACGATCAGGGGACGAAGGCGGGCCAGCGCCCTGCGCACGCGGTGCAGGCGGTTCAGCGATGGCAACTCCTCAATTTGCACAGCCGTACGCAACAGACATTTGCACGTGGGGCCCAAAGACAGGTTGATCAGCAGCAGCAACAGAAATAGTCCGGTCAAACCGCCCAGAAAAATTCCGCCGGCGATCTCGCCGCCGCTCCATTGTGCCGGTGAGGTTTTGGGCGTGCTAATAACCGTCAGAATAAAAAAGATGAAAGCAAAGCAGCCCAGAATGATAGTCCACCATTGACGCCGCTCGGTTCGCTGGATGGAAATGGCCTGGATATCGCGGAAATAAAACCGTTTGTAGGATTCCAGGTAGCCGCTCGAGTCAATGCAAAGAAGGTGGTCCTGGCCCAGCCACAGACTCGAACGCGACATGGAAGCAATGGCAAACGCGGACCGGGATCGGGCGCGAGTCAGACGTTGGTATTCTTTCTCGGGCATGGATCAGAAGTGGTGGCTGGCGATGAAGAAAAAGAGCAAGCCCCAGCCGGCAATCTGCACGGAAGCCAGAAGAACGGCGACAACGGAGCGGGTTTTTGTCCGGTGCACAAGGCTGCGTGGGGCGTTCCAATAGCGGATGGCCACAAACAAAGCCGCCGGGGCGGTGACGAGGGTAAAATAAAAAATCAGCAGGGGATAAACTGCCAGCGACAGGGCGATGCTGTCGTAAAGCGTGCGCTGGTTTTCCAGGCTTTTGATTTTGCCCTTGGTTCTTCCCGTTTCCAGGCAGGCCGGGCAGAAATGCTGTCCCTGGAGTTCGCAGTCACACAGGGCACAGAGGAACCGCCCACAACCCTGGCAGGGTATGACCGCCTGCTTCTGCGGGTGATAGAAACAACTGGATTCGCCCTCGACCAAAATGGCCTCGCCGCTTCGGCCGACACTCTGGTTGCGAAACAGGGCGGGAAAAACTTCAATTTGCAGAGGGGTGCCGCACGCCGGGCAGGGCGACAAGTCAGGCTGGTTGAAGACGCCTTCCAGCAGCCAGGCCTGGCATTTGGGGCATTGAACCAGCGAAGTGTTCATGGGCTATTTGAACACGACCCTGGTATTGCAGATGTGATCGTGCAGGGCACGTTTCTGGCTGTCAAAGGCGGCAATGATAAAACCAATCAGACAAGTGAAACCGCTCAGCATTTTTCCAAAATATCTGCCGAAGGCACGCAGGTAGGAAACTCGTCCGCCGTCCGCCGTGACCACTTTGATTTTGCACGCCATCTTTCCCAACGTGGCGCCGTATTTCCCAATGAGAATTACTTCGTACGAAATGCCGATGGTCAACTGGATGGCAAACAAAATGAGTTGGAGCGCCAGGGCACCCTTTGGTTGCATCCCGGCAGCTTGAGCCACGCTCAGGCCGGCAATCATTCCGATAACCACGTTCACCACCATCAAAATCAATACGTCCAGTAAATATGCCGCACAGCGCGTCCCAAACCGGGCATAATTCAATTCACCGGTGTTGATCGGCGCGCCTTCAGCCAGTTTTTGCAGGAAGACCGGCTTGCAATTGGCGCAAATATAAATTCCGCCGGTGGGCCCGCTGTGATGAATCATGTCCTGGATCGCAAACATCTTGCCACATTCGGCGCACACAGCCTCCGGGTTTTGGCCGGCCACGAAACCGGGGCCGTCGGCAGGAGCAGAGGTGGACGGATGGGGCGGAGCGCCGGCTTGCCGATAGGGCGCCCAAGCCGCCATGCCTTCGCGCCAGACCAGTGTATCGGGCTGGATTTTTCCGGTACGCACCAGCTCCGTGAATTGTTCTTCAGTTACCGGGCCGGTCTGTTGTCCTTGGTCAGCGTAATACCAGTTCATGTTTGGTCTCCGGAAATATATCGTCTTGGTTTTCTTCCGCTCGACTTGATTGGCAGGAAACATGCCAGACCGGAGGCCGGAATGCCAAAAAAAACTGCCGGCCGGGCCGGCGGCCATTTTTCACAAGCTCTTCCACCGGGAAACCCGGTTGGTACCAACCGGGGCTGACTTACCGTGGCAGATCCGGTTCAAGCTGACGACAGAGGTTCATTTTCCCGTTTCTTTTGGCGCGGCAATTTCCCGGCGCGCCGGAAGGCGATTGACGAGTGCGAGCAGGGTCACCGCGGATGCCGCCTGACGTTCCGCTTCTTCAATGCGGGCGAACTCGCCGTAAATTTCCGCGCGGGCCGGTTCATCGTGCGGAGGCAGTTCCTGCCCAAAACCCGCCCGTAGAGCGTGCAGAACGTGATGGGCGTTGATGGCATCCAGCGGGCGGGCGGGCACGTAAGCGGATTCAGCCCCGATGACCTCGGTGACCAGCCGTGCGGCCACGAGGGTCTGCAGAATTTGTTGTACCAACCGGCCGGGAACGTCGAATTCGATGGAAATCGCCGACACCGTGGCTGGAGGCCGGCCTTCCTGGAAGCATTGTCCGATATACGTCATCAGTCTCAAGGCGATGAATTCGCGTCCGCGTTGGTTTACGTTTTCAACGAGCTTGTCCTGCAAATAGGTCCGGCGGTTTTGAAAGGCATAGGCGACCTGCGCGCCAAAGAGGAGAATCAGCCAGGAAAAATAAAGCCCAATCATGAACACCGGCACGAGGCCGAGGCTGCCGTAGATTTTGCTGTTAGTAACCACGCGGGAGACATAGAGGAAACCAAAAATATTATTCAGGTGCCAAAGCGAGCCGCCCACGATGCCACCAACCAGTGCCGCCGCGAATTGCACCCTGGTGTTCGGCACCAGCAAATAGATCAAGGTGAATGCCAGCCAGAGGACGACCAGCGGCAGCAGGTTGAAAATAAGTTCGCCAATGAGCGGCATGTGGTTGATGAGATTTTTGGCGGCCTGCAGGTGCGGTCCCCCCGCCAATCCCAGGGCAGCGATCAAGAGCAGCGGGCCCAGTGTAATCGTTGTCCAGTAAAGCACGGTGCGCCAAAGCCAGTTGCGGCCTTGCGTCACGCCCCAGATATCGTTGAAGGTGGCTTCGACGCCGGCCAGCATCCGGATGGCGATAAACACCAGCAACACCATGCCCGTGACGCCAAGGGCGCCGCTGCGCGTGTTCTGCACAAAATCTTGAATGTATGACGCTGCTTCTTTTTGAGCCGTCAGGATGCGGGTGTGGTTATCGGCCGCCGGCATCCCGCCTGGGGGGCCCTCCGGCGTACCGCTGGCAACGGCATTGGTCGATGTTTCCGCTGGAACCGCATTAGTCCGGGTCAGCGCGACGGACATGGCGGGCCCGAGGTCCAGCGAAACGGCGGGGCCGTTGGTGTCGAGTCTTGCCGGCGGCATGACGCTGGCAACGAGCCGGTCGATCACTTCATAAATTTTCTGCTCACCCTCGCTTTTGAGCAGGCTGCTGGTGACGCTGATGGCCACCGCCAGCAAGGGAATCAGTGCCAGCAGAGTGGTATAGGACAACGCCGCCGCGCGCACCGGACACCGGTTGCCCGTGAAACTTTTACCCACCAGCACCCAAAAGTGGGCAAACCGTTCAAGCCGATTGAGTTCGGTTTGCGCGTGAACCCATTCCCCCTCTGTATCGGCACGGAGACCGGCCAGAATTTTGACCAAACGCGAGAACGTTCCTTTCGCCATGGCAGTTCGCACGCTAACGGGGGCCGCGCCGCAAGTCAACCGGCGGCGCACAAATCCGCTTTATCGTCGCCGGGAAATGGGCAGACTGGGGTTGGGCGTCCGTAGCTCAATTGGATAGAGCTTCTGACTTCGGATCAGAAGGTTGCAGGTTCAAGTCCTGCCGGACGCGCCAATAAAATCAATATATTTATAGTTCAATGGTCAGCGAGTCGTGAGGCCGCCAAGGTTGGGCGGATGTTCCTGTTCTCACAACCACGCTAAAATCACAGGGTGTCGCAATTAGAAATAATTACTTTACTTTGCACCCGGAAGGGTGGCACCCTGTTGTCGGCTCGAATTTCAATTCAAGCCATGAAGGTAACGCAACCGTTGCAAAAGCAGTTTATGAAGACGTCTCAAACGCTCGCCCATTTGTCCTTGGTATCGGTCATTTGTCTCTTCGCGGGCTGTGCCACTGAATCACATCAAGCCATCACGCCGGAAACCGTTGCTTCTGCTGGCACGCCCTACACGGGCTCCAGAAGCACTTTGGTAGTTGGAAACTTCGACAATCATTCACCATATATGCGTGGATTGTTTTCCGACGGTGTTGACCGTCTTGGCAGCCAGGCCAAATCCATCCTCATCACCCATTTGCAGCAGACGGGGCGTTTTATTGTTGTTGACCGAGACAACATGCAGGAAATCACGAACGAAGCCTCCATCAGCGGGCGTCAGCTCAAATTGAAAGGCGCAAATTATGTCATCACTGGCGAAGTCGCGGAATTCGGGCGCAAGGAGGTTGGCGATGTTCAACTGTTCGGCATTCTCGGCAGCGGCAAAAAGCAGGTTGCTTATTCAAAAGTCAACTTGAATGTTGTTGATGTGGTTTCTTCCGAAGTGGTTTATTCGGTTCAAGGCGCAGGGGAATATGCATTGAGCGACCGTGAAGTTCTCGGCTTTGGCGGGGCGTCGGGATATGATTCTACGTTGAATGGAAAGGTGCTCGATCTCGCCATGCGCGAAGCCGTCAACCGTTTGGTAGACGGCGTGGAACAGGGCAAGTGGACGCCGGAGAAATA
>DATEGR010000353.1:0-3052 GCA_035279985.1 Verrucomicrobiia bacterium | reverse complement strand
TCCGGGATGCCGGGACCATCGTCCTGAATCGTGATGCGCACGTTCGGTTCGCGGACCCCGGTGCTGATTTTAATCCGACCGCGCGGTTGATGGGCTTCGATGGCCTGGCGCGCGTTATTGATGATGTTCAGCAGTACCTGTTGAATCTGGTGTGCATCGGCCAGCACCATCGGGAGGTGCGGGGCAAATTGTTTGACCACCTCGATGTTGCCTGTGCGCAGCGGGTAACTGACAATTTCCAGCACAGCCTCGACCAGCCCGTTCACGGAAACGGGTTTGCGCTCGGGCTGGCGCCGCCGCGCAAAACTGAGGAGTGACTGGACGATTTTCTGGCAGCGCTGCGCGGATTTGAAAACCATGTCCAGGTGCCGCCGGTTTTCCGCGCCCACGTCCGCCTTCTGGAGCAATTCCGAAAAACCCATTACGGTTGCCAGGGGATTGTTCAACTCATGGGTGACGCCGGCGACGAACTCGCCAACCGCCGAGAGTTTTTCGCTCTGGATCAACTGCGCCTGTGTGGTTTTGAGCGTTTCAACGGTTTTTTCAAGCTGGGTGCGCGAGGACTGGAGGTTTTCCGTCATTTGATTGAACACGGTCGCCAGTTCACCGCATTCGTCGTGGCTGCGCACCGGAACACGCTGTGTGAAATCCCCCCGGCCCACCGCCTCAACGCTGTCACGCAATTCGCGCAACGGGCGGGTGGCTTTGTTGACCAGCAGCCATACCGTCGCCGCCCCCAGCAGGATCGCGCACAGGCTGACACCCAGCAACACCTGTTGCGTCGTCTGGAGCGCGCTCAGCGACTGTTCATAGGAACTGAGCAGCACATAACCCAGCGACCGATCGCCGCTCAATGAGTCAAATCGGCCCGCCATGCCGAAGTAATGCTGGGGGTTCAGAACGATTTGTTTTAAGCCACCCGGCAAATCCCCGGCCCCGTTCGGTGAAGCGGAATTTGCAAAGATGCTCATGAACTGCACATTGGCGTCGGCATCCAACAAGGTGGACGCGATGACGTGGCCGCCGGCCAGCAACGCAATTTGACTGTGTGTCAGCCGGCTGAATTTTTGGGCTTCGGCATCGCCAATCTCCAGACCAAATGTCAGCGCCCCAATCAATCCGCGATCCACGTACACGGGTATGGAAACCACGTTGTAGAGCCGTCCACCGGCGTAAACCGTATCCACCGTTTCCTGCCCGGTCAGCGCCTGTCGCATCGCCCGGCCGGCGGCGGTTTCAAAATCGGCGGTCGGAATCGCCGGGTCGCGCTTTTCACTCGCCAGAATTTTTGGGGGGGCGGTTGCGTAAAACACAATGTCGGCGCCCTGCTCGCCCAGCAAATCCACCAGCGGCTGATGCAGCGTGGGCGCATCACCCAATTGCAGCGCCGCCCGGTAACGCGGTTCATTCGGCAGATTACGAAAGCGCATCAGCAGGTCATCGGACCGATTTCCCAGTAAATTGCGAAATTCGGCATCGGCGGTGGCCAGGGTTTCCCGGGCTTCAGCTTCAAACTGGCGCGTCACGTGGCGGTTGACCACGAAGACCGTGACCGCCATGAGTATCACCATGCAGGCAATCACCGGCACCAGCACTTTGGTGCGGAAACTGGCGTTGAACATGGCGCGGGGCGAGGACATGAATCTCAGTATTGCGGCAGGTTTTTAATGCCGAGTACGAAATCCACCTTCACCTCGCCATTGGTGGGTACGGTGATTTCGCGTTCGTCGGCCGGCAACCGTTCGTGCCAGGCCTTGAGTTTGTAGGTACCGGCGGGAACATTGGAGATTTGGTAATCCCCATTCTTATCTACGGAGGCGAAGTAGGGATTCTCCAGGACCAGGATGATGCAGTGCATGTTCTCGTGAATGGAGCAGAACACATCCACCCGCCCCGGCTTGTCGAAGGTTACGCGCTTGTTTGGCGGATTGCCCTTGTAAAGTCCCAGATCGAATTGCTTGGCATCGGACATGGAAAATACATTGTGGTAAATATCGTCGTAGTTGGGCCATTCGATGCTCGTACCGGCCACGATCGGCAGCACGTGCGGTAAAAACACAGCGCCTTGCTGCGCCACCTTCCTCGTCGCCACCTGCACCACGTTGGTTGACAGTAGATCCCTGGAGTCCACGCGGCCTTCGATATACACCACGAAATCGTGCAGGGCCGAATAATCCACGCGCTCGACAAATTTATATTTGCGGCTGGCGTAAGCTCCGTTCGCGGCACTGTCCGCCAGCCCGGCTTTGCCCTCGGCGCGCACGTTTCCGGTAATTGTCCCCGCCCGGCCGGCCGTGCACGCAATCATCAATATAATGGCGAATAAAAAGCACTTCATGATTGAAAGTTGAAGGTTAGGATGAACGGGTACGAAAAAAGTTCCATGCGGAGGTCAGAATTGAAAAGCGGCTTCCGTGCCAAAAAAATCTTCATGATGGCGCCAATCGCCGTCCACCTCCTTGCCACGCTCGAACGAGTATTCGGTTTTGATGACCAGCCGGTCGCTGAAGCGGTAGCCAACGCCCAAACTCAGGCGCCATAGTTCGGGGGACAGGTTGAAGTAATAAGTGCCAAAATTGCCGTAGCCCACGATTGGAAAACCCTGGTCAGCCATGATTTCGCTGAATCGCGCAGCCGCGTAAAATTTATGAGGCAGTTGCTGCATTCCCTCGATCGAGTAATAGAAGATGTCGCGGCCGTTCTCCGCCGTCGAATCATTGTCGCCATAACGCGCATAACCGCCGAAGGCGCTCACGTGGCCGCCCGGCCAGCGCACCGCCACGTCACCCTCCACCAGATTGGCGTGAAACGTCGTTGTCGTGGCGGGTGAACCGAGCGAGCGGAAAAATCCACTGCCGAACCAGAGCGCGGAATGCTTGTCGTTTGCCGCATTCAAATCACCCGTGCGCATTCCGCTGACGCTCAAGTGCAACCACTGCGCCGGATCATAACCGACTCGGCCCGCCACGGATTTGTCGCCATCAAAATCCTGAACGCCATTGGCCCCGCTGCCATTTTGCACGGCGACGACATAGCTGAATTTGCCTGTTGC
>DATEGR010000352.1:0-2666 GCA_035279985.1 Verrucomicrobiia bacterium | reverse complement strand
TGATCGAACTGCTCGTCGTCATTGCCATCATTGCGATTCTGGCGGCCATGCTGTTGCCCGTCTTGGGCAGCGCCAAGGAAGCGGGCCGCCGCATCGCCTGCCTGAACAATATGCGGCAATTAAGCCTGGCCGCCCAAATGTACGTCGACGACAACCAGGGCTTTTATCCGCCGCGCAGCAACACCAACCGCTGGCCGAACCAGTTTTACGCCAACTACGGCAAAAATGTGAAAGTGCTGCTCTGTCCCACTGACACCGCCCTTTTCTCGAAGCCGGCAACGATTGGTCTCTCGCCGTCAAACAATGTCGCCGACGCTTCCCCGCGCAGTTTCATCATCAACGGCTGGAACGATTATTTTTACGATACTTTGAGCGCGAGTGATTTCGCGAATTACATGAACGGCACCTATCCGAACGGATTGAAACAAAATGCAATTATGCATCCGTCCATGACGGTGGTGCTGGGAGAGAAGCGCCATGATGCCGGTGACTTCTACATGGACTTGAGGGAAAACGGCGGCAATGATTTTACCGGCATTCTCGAGCAGGGCCGCCACGGCAACAATGGCCGTACCAGCAGTCAGGCCAAAGGCGCCGGCAGCACCGGCGGGTCCAATTACGCCTTGGCAGACGGAAGTGCGCGGTTTATCAAGTTCCCCCAGGCGGTGGATCCATTGAGCATGTGGGCGATCAGCGAGGCCGATCGGGTAGCTTACGCCATCATTTATTAACCGGGATTAACCGGGCAGCAAACTGGAGCGGGCGAAGGGAATCGAACCCTCGTGTGAAGCTTGGAAGGCTTCCGTTCTACCATTGAACTACGCCCGCCTCCGCGCTTCGCGCTTCGGCGCGGCAAGCCCGCAAGCTTGCCGGTGTGCATCCATCATAATTCCCGCGCTTGCATTGTCAACGTCACGCGTGTACCCTCGCCGCGCATGGCAGCGTTGCTTCTTACCGGTGGGCGCGTCGTGGACCCGGCCAACCGCCTCGATGCAAAGGCGGACCTCTTGATTTCCGAAGGTAAAATTGCCGCGGTCGGCGCGGACGCGACCAGCCGGATGCCGCGTGACACCGAGAAAATGGACGTGAGCGGCCTCGTGGTTTGTCCCGGCCTGATTGACCTGCACGTTCATTTGCGCGAGCCGGGCCAGACGGCAAAGGAAACCATTGCCACCGGCACCGCCGCCGCCGCACAGGGCGGCTTTACGTCCGTCGTTTGCATGCCCAACACGTCGCCGGTCGTTGATTCTGCAGGCACGGTTGCGCTCATCCGGGAACGGGCGCTCCGGCAGGGCGTCGTCAACGTTTTTGTGGCCGGGGCCATTTCTAAAAACATCGCCGGCGAGGAGCTGGCGTCCATTGGCTCGCTCAAACGCGCCGGCGTGGTGGCCATTACCGACGACGGGCATTGTGTGCAGAACCACGAGCTCATGCGCCGGGCGTGCGAATACGCCAAAATGTTCAACCTGCCGGTGATGGATCATTGCCAGGATTATTCGCTCGTGACCGACGGCGTGATGCATGAGGGTTATTGGAGCACGACGCTGGGATTGCGCGCCTGGCCGTCGGCGGGCGAGGAAATGATCGTGGCGCGCAATATTCTGCTGGCCCAACTCACGGGCGCGCGGGTTCATTGCCAGCATTTGAGCGCGGCCGGCAGCGTTGCGTTGCTGCGCGAAGCAAAAAAACGCGGCGTGCCGGTTTCCGGTGAGGCCTGCGCCCACCACTTCACGCTTACCGATGCGGCGGTGGCCGGCAGCGCAAGGTTCTGGGCCAACGACGGGAAAACCCTGGCCGGATACCAGGATGAACTTCCCGAATGGCCGGCCTACGACACGAATTTCAAAATGAACCCGCCGTTGCGTTCGGCCGGCGACCGGGAGGCGATTCTGGAGGGGCTGGCGGACGGCACCATCGAGATTCTCGGCAGCGATCACGCACCGCATTGCGATTTTGAGAAGCAGGTGGAGTTTGATTACGCACCGTTTGGCATCATCGGATTGGAAACCGAACTCGCGCTGTCACTGATGCAGCTCTATCACACGAAGCGGTTGAGTTTGCCCGAACTCGTGGCCAAATACACCGTGGCGCCCGCGCGCTTGCTCAACCTGCCCAAAGGCACGTTAAGCGTGGGCGTGGACGCGGATGTGACGGTATTCAATCCGGAGGCGGAATGGCTTTTCACTCCGGAGAAATCCGCGAGCAAATCGAAGAACAGCCCGTTCTTCGGTTGGAACCTCAAAGGCAAAGCGGTGGCGACCTTGGTCGGCGGCAAGAAAGTCTGGACGGAAAATTCCGAACTGGTCACGGCGTGAACCTCTGCTTCGCACTTGACCGCTTTGCCGATCATTCTAGCATCCCGGAGCGATTTTGATGATGAAAGCAATCCTGGCCCTCGAAGACGGCTCAATTTTTCATGGACAAGGTTTTGGCGCGCGTGCGTCCTCGTGTGGCGAGGTGTGCTTCAACACGTCGATGACGGGCTATCAGGAAATTCTCACCGACCCCTCCTACAAAGGCCAGATTGTCACGATGACGTATCCCCTCATCGGGAACTATGGCGTCAACGCCGTGGACGTGGAATCGTGGCGGCCACATGTCGCGGGATTTGTCATCCGCGAACTTTCGCCGGTCGTCAGCAACTGGCGGGCGGATTCTTCGCTGGC
>DATEGR010000351.1:0-8556 GCA_035279985.1 Verrucomicrobiia bacterium | reverse complement strand
TGATTAAATTGTAAGTTACGCCTGCCGAGTTAGCGCCGGGGCCGGTAAAGCCGGGGTTATAGTTGAACAGACCGTTAAGGCCGGGTTCAGGACCGGTTTCAGTGGCGAAAAAAGTGTTTGGTTCAAGGGCGGCCGGAAAACCCACGTCGGCGGGAGACGGATTCGGTTCCGACAGGTCGGTGTCGGAGTAAACGTACAGGGTGAAATTTCCGTCGAAACGAAAGATGTCCGAGACCGTGCCGGCAACATCGCTGAGGATGACATCTCCTCGCAGACCCTGGAAAGGCAGGGTATAAGACAGCGTGGTCATGCCCGAAAAAGGATCCGGCGCCAGGCTGCTCGGCAGCGGGGTTCCGCTGATGTCTCCGTTGCCGAATTCGTCGACGGTAATCACGGGCTGGCTGTAGGCGGTCGTCGCCGTAATGGTGGCGGTAACAGCGGCGGCGAGCAGGGTGTGGTTCAAGTTTTTCATACGATTCCTATCTTTGTTTTTTCTGGTGTTTATGCCGCCATGGGAACTGGTATTCCCCGGCGGCGGTTTGGTTGTAGTTAACATTCCCAGGGTAAGAACCAACCTTTGCAACAGCTGGCGATACACGATGGGAACCATTCACTTAAGCCCGCCTTAACACCATGTTGTCAATACCTAATTAAAACGAATGACGGTAATTGGTGGGCGCAAAGAGTTTGCACCGTAACAAAGTGAACGCAGGCCGGTAATTATTCAGCCCCGCGTTTGAAAAAGTCAGGGTGTATTCCCGGAAAGCGCCGTGGTGGCCACTGCAAAGACCGGTGCGCGTGAAGCGAACGCCTTGCTAAAGCGCTTGTCGCGCCGAAACGCAGCGAAATGAGCATCATGCCGCAGGTTCTTGGGCACAATCCACCGCTCTCGCCTTGACTAAAGCACTCATTCTGATATAATGTCGGGTAATGGTTACTTCAGAGCTTCGCAGGGGACTTTAACCCGATGATATTATGCGTCAATGGTTTACGAGCACATCGGGTCGTTTGAGTGTATTTCTCGGGGCGGCCCTGATTGGGATGGTTGTTCAGGCGAGGGGGCAAACCGCAGGCCTGGTGGCGGCGTATGGATTCAACGAAGGATCGGGCACCACGGCGAGCGATGTTTCAGGCAACGGGAACAACGGGACAATCAACGGCGCGACCTGGACGACTTCGGGCAAGTACGGCGATGCGCTGGTATTCAACGGCACCAGCGCGCTGGTGACGATCACCGATTCGGCATCGCTTGACCTGACGACGGGGATGACAATCGAGGCGTGGGTGAATCCGTCGGTGGTGAGCAACACCTGGGAGGATGTGATTTACAAGGGTAACGACAATTATTACCTGGAAGGGAGCTCGGACAGCGGGGGGGTGCCGGTGACGGGGGGCACGTTTGGAAGTTCGGATGTGGCGCTTAACGGGACGGGGGCGCTGCCAGCGAACACGTGGACGTACCTGGCGGCGACCTATGACGGGACGACGATGCGGTTGTATGTCAACGGAGTGCAGGTGGCGAGTCGGGCACAGACGGGGACGCTTGCGACTTCAACAAACCCGTTGCAGATCGGCGGCGACAGTCTTTACGGCCAGTTTTTTAAGGGAACCATCGACGAGGTGCGCATTTACAACGTGGCGTTGACGGCGACGCAGATTCAAACCGACATGAACGCCCCGGTGCCTCCGGACATGCAACCACCGTCGGCCCCAACGAATTTGGCGGCAACCGCGGTGGGAGGAACTCAGGTCGAAGTGAATTGGACGGCTGCAACGGACGACGTTGAAGTGACCGGGTATTTGCTGGAGCGCCGGGACCCGGGTACCGCCGGTTTTACGCAGATTGCAGCGCTGGCGGGAACGAATTATTTCGATACCGGGCTGGTGGGACCCACGAATTACAGTTACCGGGTCAGGGCGACGGATGCAGCCGGGAACATGAGCGCTTATTCGCCGGTGGCGAGCGTAACGACACTGCCTTATGCCGTGGCGAGCGATAATTTCAATCGGCCGAACGGGCCACTCGGCGCCAATTGGTCAAAGCCAATCATCTCGACGAACAATCTGGTTGTGGCTAACGACCAGGCAGGTGTTGATGTTGAGAATAACCATAATTTCGCTTTTTGGTCGGCGAACAGTTTCAGCAATGATCAATATTCTCAAATCACCCTGTCTTCAATCGGGGCGTGGACGGGTGTGATTCTCCGGGGAGATGAGGCGTTGGACCCGGTTTGGACAAATCCGCCTTCGGGCTCCCAATTTTACATTGGTTTCGTATTTGGGCCAAACGATTATCGCATCTACCATTTCATCAACAACGGTTACTATTCAGAAGCCGTCGGGAGCACGGAGACATGGCAGACGAATGACGTGTTGCGGCTGGAAATATCGGGTTCAGTTGAGCCGCTGGTAACCATGTATCGAAATGGCAGGCCCGTCCTGGTGTGGTTGGTCGCGGATGCTGCCGATGTGAAGAACGGGGGCAGTCCCGGGATCGGGATCTATTCGCCGGCGGGGGAACACCTCACCGCTGACAATTGGGAAGGAGGGAACTTGAGTCCGGACACGAATGCCCCCACGGCGCCCGCCGGTCTGGTGGCCACCGGGGTCAGCCCGAGTCAAATCAGTTTGAATTGGACATCCTCCACCGATGATATCGGCGTTGTGGGCTACAAAATTGAACGCAGCCAGGGCGCGGGATCGACAAATTTCTTCCTGCTGGATTTGACGATCGGGACAAATTACATCGACGCAAATTCAACGACCCGCTACGTCATGTACACAACGAATTCCTCACTCCTGCTGCCGGGCACGACTTACAATTACCGGGTATGGGCAATGGATGCAGCGGGCAATCTTAGCGGACATCCGGGGGTGGCGACAGCGTCCACACCGTTAGTGGCGACGGGTTCGGTGACGGCGGTGGCGGCGTATGGGTTTAATGAAGGGACGGGGACAATGGTGGCGGACGCCTCCGGCAACGGGAACAACGGGACGATCAGCGGGGCGACCTGGACGAATTCAGGCAAATATGGCAGTGCGCTGGTGTTCAGCGGGACGAACGCGTTGGTGACGGTCAGCAACTCAACCACGCTGCAACTCAATGCGGGCATGACGTTGGAAGCCTGGGTGAACCCCGCGACGGTTAGCAATGCGTTTCGTGACGTGATCTACAAGGGGAACGACAATTACTTTCTGGAGGCAACATCGCCAAACGGAGGTGAGCCGGGCGGGGGCGGGACATTTGGGTCATCGGATGTGATCCTTTACGGGACAGGTGCTCTGGCGGTGAACGCGTGGTCGTATGTGGCGGTGACGTATGACGGCGGGACGTTGCGATTGTATGTGAACGGAATAGAAGTCGCGAGCCGGATGCAACCGGGGGCGATCGCGGCCTCGACAAACCCGTTGCAGATCGGGGGCGACAATCTTTACAACCAATTTTTCAAGGGGATGATTGACGAGGTGCGGATTTACAACCGGGCCTTGAGCGCCGCCGAGATTCAGACGGACATGAATACCCCGGTCGGGGCACCACCGTTCCACATCACCTCGATCTTGAAGCAGGGGAACGATATCCAGATAACGTGGACGACGGTCGGCGGCAAAACCAACGTGCTGCAGGCACTCAACGCGGCCGGTGGCGGCGGTTTGTTCAATAACTTCAGCGACATTTTCACCGTGACCAACACCGTCAGCACCGTGACCAACTATCTCGACGTGGGCGCCGCTACAAATGTCTCGGCGCGCTACTACCGGGTGCGGCTGCTGCCGTGAGAGGGCTGGAAACACAGCAAAGCCGGGGGCCATGAAAATTAAAATTCTCGAAAACTTTCAAGCTGTAAAAAACAGTTTGTCTGGACCGGGCGTCAAACGCGAAATGGAACGATGCAGTTGGGCGACTGCCAAAGTAGCGGCGACGCCTCTTCGCCAGCAGGTGAACACGATGCCCGCGTCGCATTTTTACACGCAGCGAATGGTTTACTGACGGAGGCCGGCGACGAAGGCGTCGCTGCCACGTCCAAGCGACGCGGCGTCGCTTCTACGGATGCGCCAACTGAATCGTTCCGGCCAAGGAGAGGGAACAGCCTCGGACGCTCCCCGTTGGCGGATGATGGGCCGAGCCGATGCGGGCTTGCGACATTCCACAACGCGGCGAATGATTCTCTCTCTCCCCGGGGGAGAGGGCCGGGGTGGGGGCGAGCGTGAACAAAAAGGCTAAGCGCATATTGTCAGCCGAAGCGCGGCGAAGGCGGGGGCCATATAAATTGAAATTCTCGAAAATATTCAGACAGGAAAATCATTTTCGTAGAACCGGAGCATAGACCCAAATGAATTCATCATCACAACCTGGCCAGACACGTGCGGGCCATAACGCAGCCTCCAAAGTTTTCCGCTTGCCTGTAGACGGACCACATTCTATTTGTTAATCCCATAAGCCATGAGAATCAGAGTCCTGTCATTGCTCCTTATCCCGCTTGTTTTCACCGGGTGCGCCTCCATCTTTGATGGCGGCAGCAAAAGCGTTCAGATCAATTCGAATCCGCAAGGGGCCAAAGTCACCATTTCTAATCAGGAAGGCAAAACCCTTTTCGTCAGGACCACGCCCGCCTTTGTAACCTTGGACCGCGCCAGCGGATATTTTCGCGGGGAAGATTACAAATTGGTCCTGGAAGCGGCGGGTTATAATCCGTATGAGACACATGTCGTCTCCACCATTGATGGCTGGTATTTTGGGAACATCCTTTTGGGCGGATTGGTGGGGATGCTCATTGTTGACCCGATGACCGGAGACATGTACACGCTGTCGCCGATGGATGTGAACTGCAATCTGGTGCCGGTCGCAGTTGCTTCGCCACCCGGTGAAGCCAATGCGATGGAACCAGGCACGAATATCGCTCCCGAATCCAAACTGCCGGCCGAACCTGAAGCCGGCAAGTAAAGGTGATGTGAAAAACGCACTGCTGATTGCCCTATTCGGTGCGGCCATTCTGCTTTCCGGATGCGCTGCGGGCATCACCCGCACCGGTTATCAGTTGCCAGCCAACCAAAACTCAAAGGATCTGCAACGATGCCCGATTGCCATCCAGTGCGATGCGAAGTACGACACCAATGCGGTGGAGGTACTGGGTTCCATTCACGCCTATGACACGGGTTTCTCGACGGACTGCGACGAAGCCTATGTCCTTGATGTTTTCTGTCGGGAAGCCTGCTCCGTGGGTGCTGACGTGATTAATATCACTGAAGAGCACCAGCCAAATCCTTTGACGAGTACTTGTTATCGGGCCAGGGCAACCTTCCTGCGATTTAAAGACAGGGAAAAAGCCTGGGGCCTGGTCTCTGATGCGAAATATGCGCCCGACTTGATCATCGAACGCTCCGCGAAATACAGCAAGCGGAACCAGGAAGTCATTGCCGGTACCGTGTTGGGCGGATTGTTGGGAGCACTCGTCGTCACAGCGGCGACTGAACCGTATCATCCCTTGAACCAGACAAATTCAGTCCCGGAGAACTGGACAAGGAAGCCTTGATGGCCCCCTCGCTGCCCCGGCGCGGATTTATCTCGCGTAATGCAATCGTTGCATCTCCGGAATCGCGTTTGTCTCATTCACGACCGCCGGCTCAACCCGATAGGTAAGGGCACCCGGAACAACATGAAATTTTACATAACTGTCCACGTTGGTGCTGACGGTCACGGTGGTTGTATAAGTCGCCTCAGAAGTGGTGGAGACCTCATGCGTTCCGGGTGTGGTTTGGGCCTGGAAGAAACCGCCCGGTATCGAATTTCCAATCTTTGTGCCATCTAATTTTATCGCCGGGTCCATGGCATCACCGAACAATATCGAATGGCGGTAGAACCAGATTCGCCCCATGCCGTTTGCCAAGGGTGGCGCCGTTGCCCGATACTGCGAATATGCGGGACCGGAAGCGCACCCGGTCAAACACAGGCCTGACAGGACAACGCCGTACCAGGCGGTTAATTTAACCACAGGATTCATTGAATGGAGTCGTTGTAAAACCGAACACAAAAAATCGCAAGCTCCCTCCGGCCCTTCTGTTGTAGCTGAGGCCTTTAATCGCTGGATTCAGCCTGGTGTTTGGAGAAGGTGGGGGGGCTTCCTCCGAAAGCGCCGCCGGTCAACAAACGGCACAGGCGGAGATCGTGCCCGCCCAGGATGGCTTGTCAGCCGAAGCTCAGCGCATCGAAGGCCGTGATTTGGCACGGGGCGTGCATCAGCTTCCCAGTCATGTCCAACTGGCTGAAAATTGGCGGGGCACTTTTGGTGTTTGTGATTTGCCTGTTATTCGTCGCGAAAGGTTTCCTGCCTCCTCGCGACCCCAAATTTGTGCCGGCCATCGATTATGCCCAATTGCAGACTGTGAACCAAATGCCCTGCATCGTCTATTTCTACCACAAGTCAACCGACGCGTCCGCGCGCGAGATGATGCCTGCCTTTGACGAACTGGCTTCGCGTTTCAAGGACCGGATTGGGTTTTACCGCTACCAGTTCTCCGAGCCGGAGCAAAACCTGCCGCAGAAAATGAATTATCAAAGCATGTTTACGATCTATGCCGGCGGAAAAGAAGTCAGGAGTTATCCGGTCACGCAGATGTCTGACCGGCGCCAGGACAATGAGGGCCTCATTCTCGTGATGATTAAGAAATACCTCGTGGCAAATCAAACCGATGCGGTGCGACCGGGAGCAGTGCCGTTTATAACCGCGGAGGATTTTCAGCAACGTGTGTTGGACAGCACCCGCCCGGTCATCGTTGATTTCACCTCAGCGATGTGCCCGCCGTGTCAGATGTTGAAACCGCAATACAACCAAATCGCCGCAAAAGATTCAGAACTGGCCGACTTCTTTTTTTTGGATCACGATAGTCCGGCCAACTATTCCGTTGTTCATCAATACTCCGTTTCAGCGACCCCGACGGTCATTTTGTTTTATAATGGCAAGCCTCAGGGACAATTCTCTGGAGCTTTCAGCAGCAGTGACTTTAACGAGGGCCGTATCCTGTCTCTGCTCCAACCGTATCTTTAAGGCACCCCCTTTAGAGTTGATGATTTCCTGCGATTGATTAGCTTGGATTGGGCAATCTGGCGGGCTAAATATGAATTTCACCATCCAACCCACGCCGGATGATTACATTGGGCCTGCTACATTCACATGCGGCCAAGATCTCCTTACCGTCGCCTTTCGTGGTTTTATCCAGAACTTGATGGCATTCTCGGCGTTCCTGATGGCGGCCTGCCGCGTGGTGCCGTGGGCCATGCATCCGGGAAGTTCGGGCACGTCCACCACATAAGCGTCGTCTTCCACACTCCACCAGATGATCATCTCATGGTGTATTTAGAAAAACGAGCCGAACACGGACGGGATTTCTTTGACGATGACGCGCAGGCTTGAGTTGCGTCGGCGCAATTCAGCATCCAACGTGGCATCGGAATCTTTTGGGCTTTCCAAAATGTACGAGACTTCAGTTTCATGTTCGGCAAAACGTTTGGCCTGCGGATGGCGCGGGTCGTGCCAGTGGCGCAGCAGGCGTTCACGGTAAACGGGAACGCGCCAGAGCAGCCGGCCATATTCCAGCTTGGCGTATTCATCAACATGGATGCCGTTCACGAACATGAAATGATGATAGCACAGCGGTTCAATCGAGTAAACCAACGCGTTTGGCCCATTCGGCGTGGGCGCGGTCGCGGGGTTCGTTGCGTTTTAATTTGGGCGCGAGCAAATCGCCCGGCGCAGGAACGAGGAGATTTAATTTCCCGACTTGCCTTTGTGTCGCCCGCTGCTTCCAGCCGGCGGGCAATTCTTTTAGAACGGTTTCCGGCATCAGGTTGACGTGCCAGCCGTGGGTGCGCTCGAATTCGCTGCCGATGAGCGCTTCGTAACAGCGCATCGCCACTTCGTCGCTGTCCGTCACCGGATCAACATCCGCTGGCTTCGGGAAGTTCAGACGCGATGTCACGGTCGTACGCGTGCCAGAGCAGCGCTGCTGAACCAATCAGCGTGAGGTTGCCGGCCGATTTCAGGCTCGCGCCCAGTTCGGCGAGCCAATCAGCAACTTGCTTTCCGCTTTTCAGTTCGCGCCGTGGCATAATCTTGGTTTTACAACCGCAAATCCATATCCGTCACCGCTCCCAATGACGCCGACGTCACATGGGCGGCGTATTTTGCCAGCACGCCGCGGGTGTAACGGGGCGCAGGCCTTTTCCACGCCTGCTTGCGCTTCTTCAACTCGGTGGCGGAAATATCCAGATTGATTTGCCGTTGCTCAGCGTCAACGGTGATAGAGTCGCCGTTCTTCACCAGCGCAATCGGGCCGCCCACATACGCCTCCGGGGTGATGTGGCCGACGACAAAACCGTGGCTGCCACCGCTGAACCGGCCGTCGGTGATAAGCGCCACTTCCTTGCCCAGTCCCTTGCCCATGATGGCGCTGGTGGGCGACAGCATCTCCCGCATTCCGGGACCACCTTTCGGTCCTTCGCTGCGAATTACAATCACGTGGCCTTTCTTCACCGTGCCGTTGAGGATGGCTTGCAGCGCG
>DATEGR010000350.1:0-6367 GCA_035279985.1 Verrucomicrobiia bacterium | reverse complement strand
GAAGCTTCCTATCTCGCCCGGGGACAATCCCGGCAGGCAGCGGAAATACAGGCCGCCATTGCCGCGTTCGAAAAGCTGGACCCGCGCAAGTTCGGGGCAGGCGACCCCATTGATGTCGGAGCATTCGTGGAACTGGAATTGAACGCGGAAAAAACGGCTTACTTCGTCGGCCCCCGGGCGGGCGGCACGGAGGTACAGCATGATAAGCGGGAAATACTGGTGATTACACCCCAATCCCCGCTGGGCGAACAACTTCTGGGCCGGAAACAGGGCGACGTCCTGAAATTGAAACTTGCCGGCGTCCAAAACCAATACCGCGTGACAGCGGTTGTCTGACTCAAGCCATGAAATCAGGTCAAAAAAGCGACGGCGAAGTGAAAAAGAATTTATCACGCTGTCCCAGTGGGACAATCGAAATTGAGTGTCGGATTTATTCCAGATGCTTCAGCAGGATTTGAAAAACGTCCGTTGATTGGATTTCCTTCACCTTCAAACTTTCCGGCTGGGACGTGATGAACACCGGCCAGTCTTTCTTGTCTGTCGGTCGCCCGCCATGTGAGCCTTTCACCAGCGACGCATCGAGTGGAATCAAGTCCATCAGCATCCGGAAGCCGAGTTGCTTTTGCAGCAGCCGCCAGGCGATTTTCAGTTTCGGCAGCGGAATCTTCGGGTCGAGAAACAGTTCCACCGGGTCGAAGCCGGGTTTGCGATGGATATCCACCGTCCGCGCAAAGTCCGGTGCACAGGCGTCTTCCAGCCAGTAATAATAGGTAAACCACGCATTTTCTGTCGCCACGGCCATCAAGTCGCCAGCGCGCGGATGGTCAATGCCCGCAGTGACTTTCTCCGCCTTGCCCAAAACTTCTGCGACGCCGGGAGTTGTTCCCAAAACCTCGCGCACAGATTTTTCCAGTCCCGATCCGGAATCGGGATTCAGATAAATATGCGCAACCTGATGGTCTGCCACGGCGAAAACCTTGCTCGCGCCGGCATCGAGAATTTCCAAACCGAGTTCGTCTTTCACCGTCAACCAGCCGTGCCTGCGGAAAATCCGGTTGAGATGAACCGGCGTGTCCACATTTGTGATTCCGTATTCGGAAAGCAACACGATCTGCACGCCACGCTGTCCGAAAAACTGGATGAGGTCGCCGACGATGGCGTCAATCGCCCGTAAATCGGGGATGATGGCGGGATTGATTCTGCAGGAGCCGACGTGAGGAGGCACTGACAAGTGCGGCCTGTGGAGTGCGGACTGCGGAATTGAAGAATGGAGACTCGTTACCTCGTCTCCTACAACAAATGGGCCGTGCCGCTGCAGGTTGTAGTCCAGATGCGGCAGGTAAACCAGGTTCAGTGTCGGCTGATATTTATTCTCAATCCACTTGGCGGCTCCGGCAATCCAGCGCGTCGCGCAATCGGCGGCACCTTGTGAAGTCTTGATTCCGGCCGCTGGACCCCAAAAACCGAAAAACGGAAATTCGCCGAGGTCGTGCTTGATTTCGGTGCGAATCGAATGGGGCCAGGAATAAATATCGAAAATTTTCCGGCCATCAGCGGGATACATCGGGCGCGGCGTGAGGGAATAATCGGCGGTGGAATACATATTGAACCACCAAAAGCAATTTGCGATTGATGATTTACGATTTACGATTTGAGATTGTTTTCGGAGTTCATCCCAAATTTTGAGACTTTGAACGAGGTGGTTTGATTGTTTCCAGAACTGGACTTCGGACAGTTCACGGTTGTACCAGCCATTGCCGGCGATGCCGTGTTCGGAAGGCGGTTTGCCCGTGAGATAATTGGATTGTGCGGTGCAAGTGACCGCCGGAAACGCAGATGCGATTTGAGCCAGCGCGCCGCGCCTCCGGAATTCCGCAATGCGCGGTGTGTGTTCGCCGATGAGCGATTCCGTCAGCCCGACGACGTTGATGACGGCGAGCCGGTTCATGCCGGAAGTTTAACCGCGAAATACGCAAAACACGCGAAAGCAGCAACAGTTACAAGGAGAGCCATGCCGGTTTGCATTTTTCTTTGGCGTATTTCGCGTGTTTCGCGGTGATTTATGCCAGGCGAATTTCCTTCCGCGCCCGATGAGCGGTGCGTTCGCGCAGTTCATGAATCGCTTCGACCACTTTGGGCAGGTTCATTTCGTGGACTTCCACGCCCCGGCCGATTTTTTTTATAAGCGTGACGGTCAATTCGCCGCCAAGATGTTCGCGGAATTCGTTCAGGCCGCCAAGCACCTGCAAATTGCCGTCCGAAGCGACATTCATCAATTCATTGGCAAAAAGATCGAAGCCGAGTTGTTCGAGCAGCCCGAGAACGCGCTCGGCAGACGGGCGGTCGAGCAAGCCGGCCCGGCGCGAGTAAATCACGTCGAGCGCGATACCGATGGCGACGGCTTCGCCGTGCCGGATTTGGAAGTCGGAAAGCTGCTCCAGCTTGTGCGCCGACCAGTGGCCGAAATCGAGTGGACGCGCCGAACCCAATTCGAACGGATCGCCGCCCGTGGCGATGTGGTCGAGATGCAATTCGGCGCAGCGCCGGATCAACCGTTTCATGGTCGTTGGCTCGAACGCATTGAGTTTTTCCGCATCGCGTTCCAGTTCATCGAAAAACTTCGCGTCGCGGATGCAGGCGACTTTCACGGCCTCGACGCAGCCGGCGCGTTTATTGCGAGGCTCGAGCGTAGTGAGCAGGTTAAAATCGTTGATGACGGCGTGCGGCGGTGCAAACGTGCCGATGAAATTCTTTTTGCCGAAGGCGTTGATGCCGTTCTTGACGCCAATGCCGGAATCGGCCTGGCTTAGGGTCGTGGTGGGGATGCGCACGTGGCGGATGCCGCGATGGGCGGTGGCGGCGGCGAAGCCGGCGACGTCCAGCAACGCTCCGCCGCCGACGGCAATCAGGTACGAGTGCCGGTCAAGGTGGTGGCGGTCAATGAGCAAATGAATTTCGGCAACGTGGATGGGGGAATTCTTGGCGCGTTCACCGCCTTCGACGACCATCGGCGGACAGAGGAGTCCTATCTGGCCGGCATGAGTGGAAAAATAACTTTCAATCCGGCGAGAGAGATCGGGGCGAGCCTGCGCGAGCGATTCATCGAGAACGACGAGGGCCTTGGTCAAGGTCCCACCGGTGCGCGGAACACCGGCACCACCCAGCGCATTTTTCAAGACGAGATTGTCCGGTGCAAAAACGTCTTCGGTGAAATAAACGCGCAGTTGCCAGCCGACCTGGAAGGAGCGTTGAATCAGAGACATGACCGCCAATCTGAATTCCTGGACAACGGTTTTCGAGTTTTATTTGAAGCAAAATTGCCGGCAGTTGTATGGTGCCATCCGGGCGCCGCAGTGAGCGGCCTTGTTCTACCGGGTTATTTGCCGATCTGCTTGTCTTCCGGAATGCGCATGCCATAGAACGAGCGATAGACAAAGACCAGTGCGACGACAAAGAAGAGCACGCCAAAACCCGTTTTCAGGGTTTGGTTGGTCATCGTCACCGCGATTTCCGTGGCGAGCAGGCCGAAGAGCGTGGTGAATTTGATGATGGGATTCATCGCCACCGAGCTGGTGTCCTTGAACGGGTCGCCCACGGTGTCGCCGACGACGGTGGCGGCATGAAGCGCGGTGCCTTTTTGTTTCAAGTCCACTTCCACAATCTTTTTGGCGTTGTCCCAGGCGCCGCCGGCGTTGGCCATGAAAATGGCCTGGAACAGGCCGAAGAACGCGATACCCACGAGGTAACCGATGAAGAAATAGGGGTTGAAGAAAGGCAGGGCGAGCGCCATGGAAAAGACGACGATGAAGATGTTGATCATGCCTTTCTGCGCATAAATGGTGCAGATTTCGACGACCCGTTTGCTGTCGGCGATGGAGGCCTCGGCCTTGTTGAGATTAAGATGTTCCTTGATGAACACGACGCCGCGATAGGCGCCGGTGACGACCGCCTGGGTGCTGGCGCCGGTGAACCAGTAGATCACCGCGCCGCCCATCAACAGACCGAGGATGATTTCCGGCCGGACCAGGCTCAACATCTCAATCACCTGGCCGTGCGCGACGGTGTTATTCAGCAACAGGATGATGCCAAAAACCATCGTGGTCGCGCCGACGACCGCCGTGCCGATGAGGACCGGTTTGGCGGTGGCCTTGAACGTGTTGCCCGCACCGTCACCCTTTTCGAGTTCGAGCTTGGCGTTGGCAAAGTCGGGTTTGAACCCGAACTCCTTCTCGATTTCTGTGGCGACGTTCGGCACTGCTTCAATCCGGCTCAACTCGTAAACCGACTGCGCGTTATCGGTCACCGGGCCAAAGCTGTCCACGGCAATGATGACCGGCGCCATGGCCAGAAAACCAAACGCGACCAGGCCGAAGGCGAAGATGGGCGCGGCGAACTGGAATTGCGCCGGCATGAGCGCCAGCAGGTCGGTGTTTTGCGAAAACAAATAGGCAATGAACATCAGCGCCAGAATGACCAATCCCATCCAGAACGCGCAGAAATTGCCGGCCACAAAGCCGGACAGGATGTTCAGCGACGCCCCGCCGTGGCCGGAGGCGTTGACCACTTCGCGGACGTGGCGCGAATTGGTGCTGACAAAGATTTTGGTGAATTCCATGATCAACGCCCCGGCGAGGATGCCGCAGGACATGATGCCGGCCAGCGTCCACCAAAGGTTCGGCAGCGGCGCACCGGTGATGTCCTGAAAATCACCGAGCAGCAGTTTGCTGGCGACAAAGGTGACGATGATGGAAAGGATGGACGTGAACCAGACCAGATCCGTCAGCGGCGATTCCCAGTTGAAATCCTTTCTGCCGGCAAAACGCACGCCGTTGGTAAACCGATTCACGTAAAACGAAGCCAGCGATGTCAGCACCATCAGGCTTTGAATTGCAAAAATCCAGATGATGAGCTTGCCGCACAGCGCGGGCGCGGCTGCCAGCGCCAGGGCCAGGAACGCGATCAACGCCACGCTGGTCACGCCATAGGTTTCGAACCCGTCCGCCGTCGGGCCGACGGAGTCGCCCGCGTTGTCGCCGGTGCAATCGGCGATGACGCCGGGATTTTTCGGATCGTCTTCCGGCAGGTTGAAGACGATTTTCATCAGGTCCGCGCCGATGTCGGCGATTTTGGTGAAGATGCCGCCGCCGATGCGTAATGCCGCCGCGCCGAGGGATTCGCCGATGGCAAAGCCGATGAAGCAGGGCCCGGCCAGTTCACGCGGCAGGAACAGGAGGATGCCCAACATGCAGAACAATTCCACGCAAACCAGCAGCAGCCCGATGCTCATACCGGATTGCAGCGGAATGGTAAGTGTTTTCAGCCCGTTACCCCTGAGTGCGGCGAACGCGGCGCGGCTGTTGGCGGTGGTGTTGATGCGGATGCCAAACCACGCCACGCCATAGCTGCCGAGGATGCCCAGCACCGAGCAGGCAAGGATTACCACGCCGTTGCCAATCAATTCTCCATGAGTCCTGGCGGGATCGTTCCAGGGCAGCCCGATGAAATAGTAAATCATGCACAGCGCGATTAAGATCCAGAGGGCCACCAGAAATTTTCCCTGTTGCAACAGGTACGTCTTGCACGTCTCCCAAATGATGTGGGAAACGTTGCCCATCGCCTGGTGCACCGGCAACGCGCGCGTTTGTCGGTATTGAAAAAGCCCGAACAGCGCGCCAATCACACACACTGCCAGACCAAAAAGGAGGACAGCATGGCCGCTCAGGGCGCCGCCGAAAAAGGACACCTCCTGCAAAGGCGGCAGGTTGATGTCCGCGTCGCCGGCAAAGGCGTTGGTGGCGCAAAACAGCGCGGCCAACAGCGCTCCGGCACGCAAGGATGGTCTGCAACTTCCCATAAAGTCGGCGCAGATTGCCGCAGTCAACTTTTGTTATCCAGCATTTTTTGCCATGAATTTGCCAAAAAGTGCATTGCCAGGACCGCCCGTCCCGGACGCTCATAGAATCGCGCTTGCCGCTGAGCAGCGCATTTCCCATGCTCAACGCCATGTCTGAACGGCCGGTTTCCACCTTAAACAAGCCTGACGCGGCGTTGGAGCTGACGCTGCGCCCGTCGCTCTTTTCCGAGTTCACCGGCCAGCCGAAGGTGAAGGAACGGCTCGAAATCGCCGTCGCCGCCGCGAAGAAACGCAAGGAAGCGCTGGACCACATTTTGCTGAACGGCCCGCCCGGCCTCGGCAAAACCACGCTCGCCAATATTCTGGCCAAGGCCATGGGTGCGAACTTGAAGAGCACCAGCGGCCCGACGATTGAAAAAGCCGGCGATCTGGCCGGGTTGCTGACGAATCTTGAAGAAGGCGACGTGCTGTTCATCGACGAAATCCATCGCCTGCAAAAAACCATCGAGGAAT